>NZ_JACALO010000070.1:0-5288 GCF_030328185.1 Empedobacter sp. 225-1
AAACTGAGAAGTTCATTTGAAATTATAATATATACAGAAGAAAAAATAAGCCGAATAATAACGAAGTCAATCCTTGAATAATGGAGCTTAAGGAAATTCGAAGTTGTAAAAACATAAGTCTTATAGACTAAACAAAATAATTTACAATGGAGAGTTTGATCCTGGCTCAGGATGAACGCTAGCGGGAGGCCTAACACATGCAAGCCGAGGGGTATAATTCTTTCGGGAATTAGAGACCGGCGCACGGGTGAGTAACGCGTATGCAACTTGCCCTACTGAAAAGGATAGCCCTTCGAAAGGAGGATTAATACTTTATAATAGATTTCATAGCATTATGGAGTTTTGAAAGATTTATCGCAGTAGGATAGGCATGCGTAAGATTAGATAGTTGGTGAGGTAACGGCTCACCAAGTCGACGATCTTTAGGGGGCCTGAGAGGGTGAACCCCCACACTGGTACTGAGACACGGACCAGACTCCTACGGGAGGCAGCAGTGAGGAATATTGGACAATGGGTGGAAGCCTGATCCAGCCATCCCGCGTGTAGGAAGACGGCCTTATGGGTTGTAAACTACTTTTATCTGGGGATAAACCTATCTACGAGTAGATAGCTGAAGGTACCAGAAGAATAAGCACCGGCTAACTCCGTGCCAGCAGCCGCGGTAATACGGAGGGTGCAAGCGTTATCCGGATTTATTGGGTTTAAAGGGTCCGTAGGCGGATTAATCAGTCAGTGGTGAAATCTCATAGCTTAACTATGAAACTGCCATTGATACTGTTAGTCTTGAGTAATGTTGAAGTTGCTGGAATGTGTAGTGTAGCGGTGAAATGCTTAGATATTACGCAGAACACCAATTGCGAAGGCAGGTGACTAAACATTAACTGACGCTGATGGACGAAAGCGTGGGGAGCGAACAGGATTAGATACCCTGGTAGTCCACGCCGTAAACGATGGATACTTGCTGTTGGATTTTCGGATTCAGTGGCTAAGCGAAAGTTATAAGTATCCCACCTGGGGAGTACGTTCGCAAGAATGAAACTCAAAGGAATTGACGGGGGCCCGCACAAGCGGTGGAGCATGTGGTTTAATTCGATGATACGCGAGGAACCTTACCAAGGCTTAAATGCATAATGACAGGACTAGAAATAGTTTTTTCTTCGGACAGAATGCAAGGTGCTGCATGGCTGTCGTCAGCTCGTGCCGTGAGGTGTTAGGTTAAGTCCTGCAACGAGCGCAACCCCTATCATTAGTTGCCAGCGTTTAAAGACGGGGACTCTAATGAGACTGCCGGTGCAAACCGCGAGGAAGGTGGGGACGACGTCAAGTCATCACGGCCCTTACGTCTTGGGCTACACACGTGCTACAATGGTAAGTACAGAGGGCAGCTACCTAGCGATAGGATGCGAATCTCGAAAACTTATCTCAGTTCGGATTGGAGTCTGCAACTCGACTCTATGAAGCTGGAATCGCTAGTAATCGCATATCAGCCATGATGCGGTGAATACGTTCCCGGGCCTTGTACACACCGCCCGTCAAGCCATGGAAGCTGGGGGTACCTGAAGTCGGTGACCGTAACAGGAGCTGCCTAGGGTAAAACTGGTAACTAGGGCTAAGTCGTAACAAGGTAGCCGTACCGGAAGGTGCGGCTGGAACATCTCATATTTAGAGAACGACGAATTTTCTTCTATTAATTAGAAGATTGATTTTGATTCGGCTTTTTATTCTGTATAAACTATAAATATAGACCACTCTTTAAGAGTATTAAAGAGTCTCATAGCTCAGCTGGTTAGAGCGCTACACTGATAATGTAGAGGTCGGCAGTTCGAGTCTGCCTGAGACTACTAAATAACATAAAGAGGGGGATTAGCTCAGCTGGCTAGAGCGCTTGCCTTGCACGCAAGAGGTCATCGGTTCGACTCCGATATTCTCCACGAATTTAATTTGAGAATTATTTAATTAGCTAATTAGCAAATTATCACATTTCCGAATTAACAGAAGAGTTCATTGACATTATTAGAAACAGATTATAATTTAATAATTATAATCGCATACAATCAAAAACAAACAGATTTAGAAATAAATACAAAAGTTTTAAAAAGGTATACAATTAATCAATAAAACGAGTAAGATTAACATAACCGCTCAATAATATGACGGTTAAATCGAGAAAAAAGTTACAAAGGGCGTACGGCGGATGCCTAGGCTTTGAGAGGCGATGAAGGACGTGATAAGCTGCGATAAGCTTCGGGGAGTGGCACATACACATTATATCCGAAGATTTCCGAATGGGACAACCCGGCATGTTGAAGACATGTCACTGCGTAAGCAGAGCGAACGTTGGGAACTGAAACATCTAAGTACCAATAGGAAAAGAAATCAATTGAGATTCCGTAAGTAGTGGCGAGCGAACGCGGATTAGCCCTAAAGACTTTATAAAGATAACAGAATAACCTGGAAAGGTTAACCGAAGAGGGTGATAGTCCCGTAAGTGAAATTTTTATATAGTTGATAACGAGTAAGGCGGAACACGAGAAATTCTGTCCGAATATGGGAGGACCATCTTCCAAGGCTAAATACTCCTCAAAGACCGATAGTGAACTAGTACTGTGAAGGAAAGGTGAAAAGCATTTCGAATAGAAAGTTGAAATAGAACCTGAAACCGTACGCCTACAAGCGGTCGGAGCACGTAAGTGTGACGGCGTGCCTTTTGCATAATGAGCCTACGAGTTAATGTTGCTGGCAAGGTTAAGGACTTCAGGTCCGGAGCCGTAGCGAAAGCGAGTCTGAATAGGGCGTTATAGTCAGTAGTATTAGACGCGAAACCTTGTGATCTACCCATGGGCAGGTTGAAGCTTTGGTAACACAAAGTGGAGGACCGAACCGGTTGACGTTGAAAAGTCTTCGGATGACCTGTGGGTAGGGGTGAAAGGCCAATCAAACTGGGAAATAGCTCGTACTCCCCGAAATGCATTTAGGTGCAGCGTATAGTTAAGTATATTAGAGGTAGAGCTACTGATTGGATGCGGGGGCTTCACCGCCTACCAATTCCTGACAAACTCCGAATGCTAATATATGTTTCTAGGCAGTGAGGGCATGGGTGCTAAGGTCCATGTCCGAGAGGGAAAGAACCCAGACCATCAGCTAAGGTCCCCAAATATATGCTAAGTTGAGAAAACGCGGTTGGATTGCATTGACAGCTAGGATGTTAGCTTGGAAGCAGCTATTCATTTAACGAGTGCGTAACAGCTCACTAGTCGAGCGATCCGGCATGGATAATAATCGGGCATAAGCATATTACCGAAGCTATGGATTACATCTTTTAGATGTACTGGTAGGGGAGCATTCTAACGGCGCAGAAGTCACCTGGTAATGGGTGGTGGAGCTTTTAGAAAAGAAAATGTAGGCATGAGTAACGATAAAATAAGTGAGAAACTTATTCGCCGTAAGACTAAGGATTCCTCAGCTATGCTAATCAGCTGAGGGTTAGTCGGGACCTAACACGCACCCTTTGGGGGAAGTGGATGGCAAACGGGTTAATATTCCCGTACCTGCACTCAATAAAAGTGACGAATGATTGTAGGAGGTGCGTACTGACGGAATAGTACGTTGAACCTACGTAAAGTAGGGATAGTACACGAAGGTTTCGGCTGGAGTGATAATCCTCTGAAAATTGTTCCAAGAAATAGCGAGATGTGCAGCCCGTACCGTAAACCGACACAGGTGGTCGAGGAGAGTATCCTAAGGCGCTCGAGCGATTCATGGTTAAGGAATTAGGCAAAATAGACCTGTAACTTCGGGAGAAAGGTCGCTGTCAGCAATGACAGCCTCAGTAAAAAGGCCCAGGCGACTGTTTATCAAAAACACAGGACTCTGCAAAATAGAAATATGACGTATAGGGTCTGACACCTGCCCGGTGCTGGAAGGTTAAGGAAGGAGCTTAGAGGTAACTCGAAGGTTTTGACTGAAGCCCCAGTAAACGGCGGCCGTAACTATAACGGTCCTAAGGTAGCGAAATTCCTTGTCGGGTAAGTTCCGACCTGCACGAATGGTGTAACGATCTGGGCACTGTCTCAACCATGATCTCGGTGAAATTGTAGTATCGGTGAAGATGCCGGTTAATCGCAACGGGACGAAAAGACCCTGTGAACCTTTACTATAGCTTTGTATTGACTTCGGGTAAATAATGTGTAGGATAGGTGGGAGACTATGAAGCAGTATCGCTAGGTATTGTGGAGTCATTGTTGAAATACCACCCTTTATTTACTTGGAGCCTAACTTCCTTTTAGGAAGGACAGTGCATGGTGGGTAGTTTGACTGGGGTGGTCGCCTCCAAAAGAGTAACGGAGGCTTTCAAAGGTACCCTCAGCACGCTTGGTAACCGTGCGTAGAGTGTAATGGCATAAGGGTGCTTGACTGTGAGACCAACAAGTCGATCAGGTGCGAAAGCAGGACATAGTGATCCGGTGGTTCCGTATGGAAGGGCCATCGCTCAAAGGATAAAAGGTACTCCGGGGATAACAGGCTAGTCTCCCCCAAGAGCTCACATCGACGGGGAGGTTCGGCACCTCGATGTCGGCTCGTCACATCCTGGGGCTGGAGAAGGTCCCAAGGGTTGGGCTGTTCGCCCATTAAAGTGGCACGCGAGCTGGGTTCAGAACGTCGTGAGACAGTTCGGTCTCTATCTGTTGTGATCGTTAGAAGTTTGAGCGGACTTGACTCTAGTACGAGAGGACCGTGTTGAACAAACCTCTGGTGTATCAGTTGTGCCGCCAGGTGCACCGCTGAGTAGCTACGTTTGGAAGAGATAAGCACTGAAAGCATATAAGTGCGAAACTCGCCGCAAGATTAGACTTCTTTAAAGGGTCGTTGTAGACTACAACGTTGATAGGCTATAGATGTAAAGGCAGCGATGTCATAGTCGAGTAGTACTAATTACCCATAGACTTTTTCTTAAAAGTACAACGAATCAAAGATAGTTGGTAGCGATACCAACAACAATAAAAAGATTAAATACTAAGATTGATTTAATCGTCATAGAGAAGGTTAGTTAATCTTATTTGGATTAAACATGTAATACCAGATTGTAAAAGTTTGTAAAATGTATTATGTAAAAAGTATTAAGTAATCACTTAATACAATAAAACATAAGACTTAATACAACATTTAATAATGTCAAGATATACTAGGAACTAATACCTAATTAAAAATATTAGGGTGACTATAGCTGCAGGGCTCACCTCTTCCCATTCCGAACAGAGAAGTTAAGCCTGCCTGCGCCGATGGTACTG
>NZ_JACALO010000071.1:0-5210 GCF_030328185.1 Empedobacter sp. 225-1
GGGGTAAATTCTTTTCGTCCTTGCATACTACAAGATCCGAATTTTTTTTATTTTTGAGTTGTGCAACAATCACATAGGTTTTGCAAAATGCGGGGTTAAAGTCTAAGTTGAACTATTTTAGATATTTATCCGCAAATTGGCTTTTCATATTGCTTTTTTTTACTAATTTAACAATTTGAAAAAGCCATTTGCTTCGTTTCTGAATTCTTGAACTTTTGGTTCTTCGAATTCCCGCACTTCGCAAAGCCTTTTTCCGTCCGTTAGCTGACATTTTAAAACAAAACTATAAATGAAACAAATTCTCTTAATAATTTTCTCAATTATTTCTATAACAACTTTTGCACAAAAAAAAAATAAAATCGTAACATTAGGCTCGTTTCATTTCCATTTAGTAAAACCGCAATTCGGAATTGACTTCGATATAAATGACGAAGAAAAGCAAACAGAACTCAACAAAATCGCTGAAGAAATTGCAAAGTTTAATCCAACAAAAATTTTCGTTGAGTGGGATTATTCAAAGCAAAAAGAACTTGATGAATTATATAGTTTATACTTAAAAGACAAGACTTTTGAACTTATTAAAAACAAGTATGGTAAAAATGAAACGATGTATTTTGAGAGTGAATTACAACAATTAGGCTTTAGGATTGCAAATAAATTAGGACATAAAAAACTCTATGCTTTTGATTATTTACTTCCAGAACCAAATGACACAATTATGAGTTCTATTCAGAAGAATAATCAAATAGAATTGATGAACGAAATTCAACAAGAATTTGGAGAATATGGACAAAAAATTATTTCAAAATTCCAAACAACAAAATCTATAAAGGACCTTCTGTTTTTCTTCAACTCAAAAGAGTTGGACAAGCAATTGAATAGTGGATATATTTCGCTGTTTAATAAAATTGGAACAACAGAGGATTTTTCAGGAGCGTTTTTTGTATCCGAAAGGTACAGACGAAATCTCTATATGTACTCATTAATCCAAAAACAAATCGAAAAAAAAGACGAAAGAATACTTGTTATTGTTGGTGCTCAACATTCAGCAGGATTTAAAGAGTTTATAACAAGCGATAGAAATATTGAGCAAATAGAACTGAATACAATACTTAAATAGAAAATGTCAGCCAACATCGATAACTGTTGCAGAACTCCAATTTTTATAAAAATTTAAAATATTTGACCTCGTTTAAGTCTTTTTAAGCGAGGTTTATTTTTTGGAAAAACATACTGAATTGTAATATCAGGTTTGCTTAAAAACGCACTTTTTAAGTAGTGAAGGAGCACTTTTGTAAAAAGCTGTATTTCCCTTGTTTTAGGGAAACAACTTGGGCTAAAACACTCGGGATTTTGAAAATAAAGCGCAGGTATTTCTTCAAGTTGTAAGATAAACTTGACATCAAAACGTGTTTATTGGCTTGTGCCATTCCTCTGCTGTTGATTCGTTTCATATTAAAAAAGTTAATCAACGTTCCTAAAACGGGTTCTACTGTAGCACTTCGTCGTTTTACTAACCTGCGGTGATATGCTTTGTTTTGGGTGAGTTTTTCGTGCATTTTATCGTACAAAGGTTTGTGAATTCTATCTTGACCTTGAGTGCCGTAATATTTTTGAGTGGATTTGTACAGAAAATGTAAATCTAATGCTTGATTTACACGGCGATAAAAGTTATCGGGTGGAACTAACCGCTCTAAACTTAGTTCGTAAAATAATTGTGGGGTAAATTCTTTTCATCCTTGCATACAACAAGATCCGAATTTTTTTTTATTTTTGAGTTGTGCAACAAGCACATCGGTTTTGCGAAATGGCGGATAAAGGGAAATATTGAAAGTTTGTGCATTTTTATCCCCAACAGCTTTTTATATTTTCTTTTTTCTTATTTTAGTAAATAAAAAAGCTGTTGCTCAAATTAGTGTGAAATTGAAAGTTCATGGTTTGTAATCCGCCACTATCGCAAAGCCCCGAAACGTTGTGCGTAATTCTATCCAAAAACATAAAAAATAAAATATGATAACATTTTTAATTATTACAGGAGTTGTAATTGTGATTATATTCATTCTGAATTCAGTTAAAGTTAAAGAAAAACCTAAAACAATTATGGATGAATTAAAACAAGATCCTCAATTTAATAAGTTGAATGATTTATTTGAAGTAATGAAGACTATGAACACAGAAAATTTAGAAGTAGATGTTCATCCAGACGGATATGGGGAATTTGGACATGATATTACAAATCCAATTCCTACGAACACACCTCTAGGAAGTATTGCTTATCTTGGAGCATTAAAAACATTAGATGGTTTTAAAATTCAATATGAACGTTTAGGCTCGACAATTGCACCGAATATTGATTATCCCGTAAATATTTATGACATTTTCAAAAACGATGAAAAGATTGCTACTTTATATCTCACAACACGAAATAAGAAAAATTCAGAGAAAGCACCAAAAGGATTTAAACTTTCTGCAATTTCAGGAATATAAATGAATAAGGTTGAAGTTATATCAGAATTTATCGCAATATTTATTGTCAATTTTG
This sequence comes from Empedobacter sp. 225-1, assembly GCF_030328185.1. Classification (NCBI taxonomy): domain Bacteria; kingdom Pseudomonadati; phylum Bacteroidota; class Flavobacteriia; order Flavobacteriales; family Weeksellaceae; genus Empedobacter; species Empedobacter sp. 225-1. The sequence continues at coordinate 2,543 of NZ_JACALO010000071.1, forward strand.
TGATTTTTTTGCTTGCAAAGTTTTTTACTGAAATTTCTATTATTCAATGTTTCTTATATTCAATAATAAACTCAATTTGGATGATGTTTTTATTGTTGCCACTTTTAAAAAAGACTGAGAAAAAAAGGAACAACGAAAGTTTCAAAAAAGGAATACAAGACTATGTTTCAAAGTTTGAAGAAAATCAAAAAATTATTAATCAAAAATTTGAAGAAGAAGACAAAGAAATTGAAAAATTAAATAGAATTAATAAATATGATTGGAAATTATTTAGAAAATATTTGAGAGATAATGGAATTACAAAATTGTATCATTTCACTGATAAATCAAACTTAAATTCTATAAAATCAAATGGAGGAATTTTTTCTTGGAAATATTGTGATGAAAATAATATAATAATTAATAAACCAGGGGGAAATCAACTGTCAAGAGATTTGGACTCTCGAAAAAATTTAGAAAATTATGCAAGATTATCATTTGTGAAAGAGCATCCGATGCTTTTTAATGCAATAAATGATGGTAGAATTACAAATCCAATAATTTTAGAAATTGATATTGAGGTAATATTTTTAAAAGAAACTCTTTTTTCAAACAAGAACGCCAATAGCAATAATGCGAAAATTGGTAAAGACTTTGTTTCATTAGCTGATATTAATTTGAAAATAATAAATGAGGATTATAAATCGCTTTCAGAAAGTATAAAAGAATATTTCCAATCAGAAGTTTTGATAAAAGAGAAAATTGATATTAAATACATAACAAATCTACCATAATCAAAAGAACTGCGTACAACATCGGTAACTGTTGCACAACTCCAATTTTTATAAAAATTTAAAATATTTGACCTCGTTTAAGCCATTTTAAGCGAGGTTTATTTTTAGAGAAATATGCTAAATTGTAATATCAGGTTTGCTTAAAACTCAACTTTTTAAGTCGTGAAGGAGTAATTTTGTAAAAAGCTGTATTTCCCTTGTTTTAGGGAAACAACTTGGGCTAAAACACTCGGGGTTTTGAAAATAAAACGTAGATATTTCTTCAAGTTGTAAGATAAACTTGACATCAAAACGTGTTTATTGGCTTGTGCCATTCCTCTGCTGTGTTGATTCGTTTTAGGTTAAAAAAGTTAATCAACGTTCCTAAAACGGGTTCTACTGTAGCACTTCGACGTTTAACTAACCTGCGGTGATACGCTCTGTTTTGGGTGAGTTTTTCGTGCATTTTATCGTACAAAGGTTTGTTAATACTCTCTTGACTTTGGCTGTCGTAATATTTTTGAGTGGATTTGTACAAAAAATGTAAATCTAATGCTTGATTTACACGGCGATAAAAGTTATCGGGTGGAACTAACCTTTCTAAACTTAGTTCGTAAAATAATTGTGGGGTAAATTCTTCTCGTCCTTGCATACTACAAGATCCGAATTTTTTTTATTTTTGAGTTGTGCAACAAGCACATAGGTTTTGCAAAATGCGGGGTTTAGTCTTGATTGAAATTTCGTCAAAATATTTCGCAACTGCTTTTCATATTGTTTTTTACTTAAATTAGACAATCTGAAAAAGTATTTACTTCGTTTCTGAATTCTTGAACTTTTGGTTCTTCGAATTCCCGTACTTCGCAAAGCCTTTTTCCGTTATCTGCAACCAGATTTGACAAGTTTTCCGCAAATAAATTTTGAATAAATACCAAAACTTGGTATATTTGATTTTGAAATTTAAATCAAATGGTTATGGCAAAAAATACTTCGATTTTATTGGGCGATTATTTCGACAATTTTATCAATTCACAAATAAAAACTGGAAAATATTCTTCGGCAAGTGAAGTTGTAAGAGCTGCTTTAAGAATGTTTGAGCATGAAGAAACAAAGAAAACTGAATTAATTAAAGAATTAAAAAAAGGAGAAAAATCTGGTTTTTCTTCAGATTTTAATCGAGAATCATTCAAACAAAATTTACATCAAAAATATTCTGCTAAATAATGAATTACAAAATCAGTAAGCAAGCTGAAATTGATTTAGAAAATATTTGGCTTTATACTTTTGAAGAATGGTCTTTGGAACAAGCTGATTATTATCTTGATTTAATAATAGATGAAATTGAATATATTTCTGAAAACCCAAAAACAGGGAAAGATTACAATGATGTTAGAAAAGGATATTTTAGATCTAGAGTAAAATCACATTTCATTTTTTACAGAATTAATATAAAGGAAGAAATTGTGGAAATTATTAGAATTTTACATCAACAAATGGATATTGAATCTCATATTAATGAATAATTAACCGTAATTCTGGCTGTAGCTAACAAGGGTAACTATTGCACAACTCCAATTTTTATTTCAGTTAGACAAAAAAACAAAGAATTGAGCTACATTGGAAACGATGAATAAAAAACTACCACTAACTACTAATCTTCCTTCTTGCCCGGAGGGGAGAAAGTAAAAACCTGTTGAGGAACCTGTAATTAGAACTACCATATACTATATAGCTAAAGTTTAGCTCGACTTTATTATTTAGTGACAGAATTTCCCAGAGCTACTAATTATAAAGCACAACATCTACTCATTTTCTGTAGTAAAAACGATGTTTTCGGGTCTAAAATCTACTATCTAGTTTCTCAAATCTAAAATTCTCAAAAAATATTTCCCGTCATAACAGTTAGTTAGGGATATAAA
>NZ_JACALO010000072.1:0-4680 GCF_030328185.1 Empedobacter sp. 225-1
TTAAAATGGCTTAAACGAGGTCAAATATTTTAAATTTTTATAAAAATTGGAGTTGTGCAACAGTTACCAATGTTAGCTGTAGTTGCAATTTAATTATTCTTAGAAATTATCTTTCTGAATATTACAATATCTTGTACTGTAACTGTATCTTTAATAATTTGATTAGATATTCCTTTATGTTTTTCACGAATTACTGTTTTTTCATTCCCTTTTACTTTCAATATTTTAATATCAGTCGGATATTTGTTTGTGTCAATCGGATTGAATTGTAAATAAAAAATTAAATATGTCAAAATAATTGCAATTAATCCAAATACAATTTTTGTGATGTTAGATTTTATAAATATTATCAACAAACATAGAATGCTAAGAATTATTGATGAATAATGTATTCCCCAAAAAAGATTGTAGTTTAATCGAGTAGTAAAAGTCCATTCGGGAAAAAATAAAGATTTTATTGAAGTAATAATTAAAATTCCCAAAAAGGAAATAAAAATAATTTTTAAAATTTTCATTAAAGTACTTAACTAAATTATCTTGTATTTATATGACTAAGTTTTGTTTTGCAATTACAGCTAACGGGCCGCGGCTTTGCGAGAGTGGCGGAAATTGAAGCGAAAAGTTTCAATTTAGCGACACGGTAAGCAAAAGCCAATTAATTGAATAAATTTAAGAAAAAAGTCAATATAATTGGCTTTTTGAGGAATAGAAAACCGAAACTTTCAATTAACCACGTCATCATCCATTGCGGCAACTCTTGTTTGCATCAGTATTATTTGGAGTTTATAATGTTTGTAAATACTGAATTAATCTCAAAATTACTATTTAGTTTTATATACATATCATAGGTGAATGTCTTACTTGCATTCCAACTATTCTTTTTGATTGTAAAGTCCATATATAGATTGATTAAAATAGAACCATCATAATCTCTATTCATTTTTATTGAGTTGTAATCAATTTTACATTTTGGGTAAGGATAGGTCTTCGCATAATTTTTATGGTCTGCAATAGCTTTCTGTTTAGAAAAGTTGAATTCGTTATAAAATCTAGTTAATCTATTTGCGAAAATTGTTTCTAGTCGTGCAAAGTCATTTTCACTTAAAGCCGTAAAATAGTTTTCAATTACTTGTATTGCTGTTTTATTAAAGTCGTGATTTTTCTGAACAGCAATTGGACTTCTTCTTATTTTATTCTCTCTATAAAAATCAAAATTTACTGTATTAAGTGCAAAATTTAAGTCAGCCTCGTTTAATCCCATTGTTGTTATTCCTATAACTTCCCCTTTATTATTAAATAATGCTCCACCACTGCTTCCGTGTGTTATTTGAGCGGTCGTTTGAATGTAATCCTCTCTAAACGCAGAAATTATTCCTTTTGACAAAGTTTGCTCTAACCCTTTTGGATTTCCAATAGCAAAACAATCTTCTCCAATTTCAGGGCTTATATTTGCAAAAACTACTGATTTAAAGTTATTATTTGTTGTATTTGAAATTTTGAAAACTATGAAATCTTTTTCTTTGCTATAATTTAAAATTTCGGTTATCATATAGCTTTTCCCATCATTAGTTTTAATAAGAGCCTGTTCTGCATCTTCGAAGACGTGATAATTTGAAACACCTATACCGTCTTCTCGAATAAAAAATCCGCTGCCTTGAGATGAGCTGTAATCATTACCAGCAAAAACAAGAAATACAGCGTCTTTATTTTCTCTAAATAATTCACTGAGACTATTATTTTCTTTTGTTAGTGGTTTGAGATTTTCTTTTTCACGAAGAGCAATTTCCCGTTCTCGTAATTCTAATTCTTTTTCTTTTATTTTCAACATTCTTTCATTATTGCTTGTACTGTTTTCTTTGCAAGAAATGAAAGGCACTAAGAATAAAAATAGTAAAATTCGTGTCATAGTTGCTTGCTAATATTGTTGCATAACGATTTGGGGCTTGTAGCAGTAGGGGATTAAAAGCACTACTGTTGAATTACCCACTAAAGCTGATTAGAAGTACACAGCTCAATTAAAGCACTTCTGCCCCTATTGCTACAAACCCTTGTTAGCAGAAGTGGCGAATTAAGGAAGCCTAAACTTTCGGTTTTTCACTGACTTTGCAAGTACAAAACCAACTTTAAATTAAGCCCAAAACCCGCCATTTTTGCAAACTGCTGTTAGCCGTTCGGTTTTATTCTTCTTTTGAATTTTTTATTAAATATGCTCCTGCAATTGCCATTAAGCCAAAATAAATGGGTGTTGCCGATGTAAAACCTGCACCTCCGTCTCCACTTACGTCATACCAACCACTCCAATTAGCACTTAAATTTGACATTTTTATAATATCACCGCTATCTCTCACTAACAGATTTATTGTAAACAATAAGACCGATAATATTGGTGGAAATAGTAAAATGTAACCGATTGTTTTTTGTGGGTTTTTCATAATTTATATTTGTTTAGTTAGTTATTACATTAGCACATTCAATTAGATAAGATTCTTCTTGAAATTTTTCGTAAACTTTTGGATAAAACCTTGATGCTGTAACTATCTTGTCTTTAGGTAATACAACTAAAAGTTCCTCATCAATAATGTCAAAATCTTCATTTTGTATTAACTCGCTTATAACTTTTATGTAAGGTGTTGTGAATTCTACTTTTTTAGTATCATCTTTTCTATATCCACTTATAATTGGTATTAACTCAAGTTGTTGTGTTAAAAGTGGTTTTGTAAGTCTCAAAATATATCCAACATAGACTTTATTATTATCTAAAGTAACCATTACCAATCTCTTAGAAAACTTTTTTTCATTAAGTGATAAATAATAAAGTTTTTCAAATTCATCACCCCATTTATCAATAACTTTCCACATCATTATATTAGTCGGAATTATTAAATTTAAGAATAAACCTAACAAAGGAGAAACAAGAAATGTAAGAAGAAAAAAGTTTAAGTTTTCAATATCTATTAAAATAAACTTACCTAAAAACTCTCTAAGATTTAAAAAGTGTTTTTTCAAGATATATGTGTCAATATAAGATGACACAATAATTAAAAATATACCTACAATTATAGAATGAAAAATCAATCTTTGTGTTTCAATTCTACTATGTTGAAATTTAGTATAATAAAAAATAGAAAGAAAAGTATAACCACCTAATAAAGGTAATAACAACAAATAGTTAAGTTCAACGTTTGGCATCCTCTAATTTAAAAGTTGTTAATTTTGATATTTTTTCTAATGTTTTTATTGCATCGTCTTTTTGACCTTTAAAAACATCTTTACTTCTAATATATACATCGCCTGATGAACTAACTTTTACTTTACTTTTATACGCTTTAACTATCCAGCCAAATTTCATATCTATATAGTTTTTAATTTTATCAAATATACTTAATTCTGTTGTCATTTTGTTTACGTCTTTTTTAGCACGTTACGCCAAACTGACGGCTAACGAGCCGAGTATTTGCGAAGAACGGGAGAGAAATTGAACAAAGTTCAAGTTCGTCCGTTCAAGCAAATTGCTTGGCTAAAACTAAATTAGTGTATTGTTTTAAGAAAAGCAATTTTGCGAGTGGAAAATTATGACAAAAAAGTTAGCCTTCAACCCGTTTTTTCGCAAATACCTTGTTAGCAGAAGTACTTTTAGTAAATTGTTAAATGATCTTTTAGAATCCAACCAATAGTTTTCTTTCCACTACTATTATAAAATTCAGTATAAACGAAATATTTAGATTCAGCAATTGAATTAATCATATCTCCATAGACCAAATAAGACGTTTTTTTACTATTTATATTAGGTGAGTTACAAAAATGAGTTTTCGAGGCAATTACCATATATTTTTTTTGTACATTTTTTTCATAATTATTATAAATAATCTCGTTTGAATTATTAGAATTACTTAGAAATCTACTATTTATATAACCTATGTTGTTTTCATAAGAATTTGAATATGAGTTATATGTTTTTACGATTACTTTATCCCAATAACCTACTTTGTTTAAAAATTTTATTTCTTCTCCGTATGATAGTTCACCAATAATATTATTACCTGTATTTGGAGTACTTCTAATGTTTACTTTTTGGGTATTTACATACTTCTTTGAACTATATCTAGAATTGTCAGAGTTGGAATAATTTGAGTTCTTTTTTGTTTCAGAATTATTATAGTTATTGTAATTAGAATTATTTGATGAACTATTTAATCTAGAGTTATTATAATTTGAATTATAATTTGGTTTATTGTATTCTAAGTTAGGATTATAATTTCCTGGATAACTATAATTGTCTGTTACAGTATTGTTAGGATAAGTTCTAACGTGAGGTCTTACATATGTTCCATCTTTTCTGTAATATCCTTTGACGTTTACTTGTGAAAATATGTAAATTGGAGTTATTAAAAAAAATATTAATAAAAATTTATTCATTTATTCAGGTTTAAAGTATTTCTGCTAACGTTTCGGGTATTGCCGAAGGCGGGGAATTTATGGCTGAAAGCTTAAATTCTGCACCGAGGCAAGCCAAAACGAATTTTTATGAGTTAAATTTAAGAAAAAAAACGAATAAAATTCGTTTTTGGCGGGATAGTAGGGTAGAAGTTGAGTTTTTTACTTTAGCCCCGCTTTTGGCAATACCTTGTTAGCTGTAGTGCGAGTTTAATATTTCGCTTAAACGCATATGATTTTCGTTAT
>NZ_JACALO010000073.1:0-4058 GCF_030328185.1 Empedobacter sp. 225-1
GAGCCCGATACAATATCGAACTCATTTTTATAATTATTAATTTTTAATCTGTCCAAACTTTTGGGTGCAGTCTATATGGGCAGCTGCTTTTTATTTTAATCCTAATATTGATAATTTATATAGTTTTCAAGAAGCGCTTTATTTTTCATTTATAACATTTACAACAGTAGGTTATGGTGATGTAGTGATTGATAGCGAATGGAAAATATTGGCTGGTTTAGAAGCTATCAATGGAATTATGATGGTTGGTTGGTCGACTGCGTTGATGTTTTCTTATTTGCAAATCATTTTGAAAAAAAATATATCTGAATAAAAAAATCCGTTTCTTCAGTATTAAAGAAACGGATTTACTAATTTAATTTTATTTAATATTTATCTTTTTCTAATTTTTCCTTCAATTCTTTATAATAAGCTGGCGCATTCGGATCTTTTTCTAAAGCTGTATTTACCCATTTTATTGCTTGATTTCGATCCAATTTATTTGAATAATAAAAATTAGCTGAATTATAAAAATCTCTTGCAGATGAATTTTCGTTTAATTGTTCTCCAATCATTTTTAATACCGTATTAATTGTATTTGTTTCTATTTCCAATACAACGTTTACGTTATCCCAAGCCATTACCAAATTTGCAGATTTTTGCGTCACATTTGTAAAACGAATCTCGAACGTTTCGGTTTTATTATTCATGGACTTTGTTGATGGCGCTTTTACTTTCAATGCAACATTAGATTCGTTCCATTCCTTTGGATTTCCCCAGTTTTTAGTGTCTTTGTAAAATATCACATCCCAATCTTCTTTAGTTGGAATTGTATACAACGCATATTCACCAGCGGCCAAATCTTGTCCATTTACCTTAATGGGTTGATCAAATTTAATCACCGTATTTTCGTTTGCACCTGTACGCCAAACTTCTCCGTAAGGAACTAATTTTCCGAAAACCTTTCTTTCATTTACATTTGGTCGATTGTATTCTACTTCAATTTCAGTTAATCCCACTTTTTGTTCAACTTCTGCGTGAGAACTTACCGAAGGAAATTTCATTTGTGCAAAAGCACAACTTCCTATGAATAATGCGAAGACAGTTGATGTTATTTTCATATAAATTATTTTTTATTTTTTATTTTATCTGTTTTTTTGTCGTATCCATACGGGCAATGTTTGCAACCACTTTTACAACAATATCCTCTTTTTTTAAGGTATTGTGCAGTGAAAATTCTAAAACCTTCTGGAGATAAATAATAATCTCCTTCTTCAAACTTCTTCATTTCTAATGCTGTGAAATTACAACTTTTATCAATTATTTTTCATCAATATCATGATGATAATACTTAGTCGATTCCTATAAAGTTACGATTTTTAAAGCTTTTTTTAATCAATATCTCTCAGATTGCTTAATTTTGACACAGAATCGAGTTAGTAAATCATGTTTGTAGTTGTTTTGAATCGTTTATTTCGCAAGAACTTTATTGGAATTACCATTTTTCCGTTTATTTTTTTGAGAGATAAAAAATTAAAGAATGATACTGTTTTAATCAATCATGAAACCATTCATATTATTCAACAACTCGAACTTTTAGTTGTCTTTTTTTATCCTTTTTATTTGATAGAATATATGATTCGATTAGTTCAATACCGTGATCAACACAAAGCGTATCGAAATATTAGTTTTGAGCGTGAAGCGTATGCAAATGATCATAATTTGAATTATTTAAAAGAACGAAAATTTTATAGTTTTCTAAAATATTTGTAAATGATTTGGAACGATTATAAAGCTCAAATACAGCCGATTGATATTACGCATATAACTTCTCAGAAAATTCAACTTTCTATTTTGAGAGAAGATTTAATTCATCCTGAAATTTCTGGAAATAAATACCGAAAACTAAAATATAATTTTATTGAAGCTGAAAAATTGGGTTTCAAAAAATTAGTAACATTTGGAGGTGCTTTTTCTAATCATATAGCAGCGACTGCTGCGGCAGGTAAAATTAATGATTTCGAAACAATAGGCATTATACGAGGAGAAGAGTTAATTGATAAAATTGATGAAAATCCAACCTTACGTTTTGCTGAAAAATGCGGAATGCAGTTGCATTTTATTTCGAGAGAAGAGTATAGGAAAAAAGATGAAATTAAATTTTTAGATGATTTAAATACTAAATATCCAGACGCTTACGTTATTCCAGAAGGAGGTACAAATGAGTTAGCTATAAAAGGTTGCGAAGAAATTTTGTATGCAGATTGTTTCGATTTCGATTATATTGCTTCGGCGATCGGAACTTGTGGAACAATTGCTGGTTTGATTGAAAGTTCTAAATTGCATCAAAAAATAATAGGCTTTCCAAGTTTAAAAGGGAATTTTATTCCAAAAGAGATAGAAAAATTGACAAATAAAACGAATTTTACTATTTTTAACGAATATCATTTTGGTGGATATGGAAAAGTTTCGGATGATTTAATTACTTTTGTAAATGATTTCAAGCGAATTAACCATATTCAATTGGATCCTATTTATACAGGAAAGATGGTTTTTGGTATTTTCGAATTGATTAAAAATCATTATTTTAGTGATAACTCTAAAATTCTTATTGTTCATACAGGCGGACTACAAGGAATAGAAGGGATGAATAAACTTTTAAAAAAGAAGAATAAAAATATTATAGAATGAGAAAATTGTTGTACGTTTTTAGCTTTGTTCTGACCATCTCAACACAAGCCCAAGAAAGTAGAGACATAACTTACATTCGAAAACATGCTATTTTAGCTGTTGAAGAAATGCAACTTTACAAAGTTCCGGCAAGTATAACTTTAGCACAAGGTTTATTAGAAACAGGTGGAGGGCAAAGTAGATTAGCTGAGCAAGCAAATAATCATTTTGGTATAAAATGTAAAGGACCAGCAGAATGGTCGTTGGATAAACCAAGAATTTACCACGATGATGATGCAAAAGGCGAATGTTTCAGAAAGTATCTTTCAGTTGAAGAAAGTTACAGAGATCACTCAGAATTTTTGGCATTAAGACCCTATTATAAGGCTTTATTTAATTTGGATCCAACAGATTTTAAAGCTTGGGCTCATGGATTAAAAAAAGCTGGTTATGCAACAGATTCAAAATATGCGTTTAAATTAATCTCTCGAATAGAAAAATATAATTTAGATCAATTTGATAAGATTTCAGCTGAAGAAGTTTTTGCTAAGTTATACGCTTTATATAACAATCAAGATGATTTGATGTTAGCGAATAATTCTTCTAAACAGAAGAAAAATGAGCCTAAATCAATCAAAGAAGAAGTTATTTTAGCTTCTTACCAACCCAAAGAAAATATTGTAGAAAAGAATGAGCCTATTGTAAATAACAAAACGGTTGTTTATGAAACTCGTCCTCAAAATCCAACAACTCGCATCAAAAATCACAAGAATAACATTCCTTATATTGTTGCACAAGCTGGAGAAACGATAGCGACAATCTCTAAAACGTATAATAAAGTTCCTTCTGATATTGCGAATTTCAATGAAATACAAATGGGATCTAAGTTGAAAGATGGACAAATTGTATTTTTTGGAAAAAAGAAAACTAAAGGTTCTGATTATTCGTACAAAGTTCAGGAAGGTGATGATATGTACACGATTTCTCAGCGTTTTGGTGTAAAAGTTAGTAGCTTATATAAACTGAATCGTATGGAGCCAGGTGCGCAACCTAAAGTTGGACAACGAATTAATTTAAAAACTAAAGTTAGAGCATAACTTACCTTATCAAACAAAAAAAGCTTCCTTTACACTGCCCCCAAAAAGTTAGACACTTTTGGGGGCATTTTTATGGCAAGAAAAGTAAAATATGATGTAACATACAAGTTGCGATGTGTCAAAGAAGTTTTAGAAAAACATCATTCAGTTCATTCTATATCACATCAAGAAGGTATTTCAGAAAGTTTATTGCGTAAGTGGATTACTGATTATCATAATCAAGGAGCTTTAGGTTTAGAACCTAAGAAAAACCAAACGTATAGCGTTGAATTTAAGTTGAAAGTTATTAAGTCTATAACCAAACAGTTTCTT
>NZ_JACALO010000074.1:0-3715 GCF_030328185.1 Empedobacter sp. 225-1
ATAACGAAAATCATATGCGTTTAAGCGAAATATTAAACTCGCACTACAGCTAACAAGGTATTGCCAAAAGCGGGGCTGAAGTGCTAAATTTAATGTTTGTACTTCTAACTCCGCCAAAAACGAATTTTATTCGTTTTTTATTTTTAAATTTAACTCATAAAAATTCGTTTTGGCACGCCTCGGTGCAGAATTTAAGCTTTCAGCCATAAATTCCCCGCCTTCGGCAATACCCGAAACGTTAGCGGTAATGCTTAAAAAGCGTAACTGAAAAACCAATCAAAAGTGAATTACTACAGACTTTATATTCATTGCAAAAACGAAGAAGTTTACCATCAAATTACTGAAATTCTTCTTATTGAACCAACAATTTTTGATAATGAAAATTCAAATGAAATCAAAACTTTATGGTGCTACGCAATAGACGAAAAAGATGAAGATGATTACGTAGACTATATTAATATATATTTAGACTTAATCGAGCCAAAATTTTCTGAACTTGAAAGAATAGGAATTGAAACAAGTGATATAAGTATCTGGAGAATTTATGAATATCAGCATCAATGCTCAATGGAAATTACTCCACAAGAAATGAGAAGATTAGGAAATAATGGAATAACATTATGTATTGACTGTTTTGAAAAATAAAGCACTACCGCTAACAAAGGCTTGGCGAAATGCGGGGTTAAGTGCTAAGTTGAACTTTTGTGCTTATTAAGTCGACAAAAGCCAATTTTATTGGCTTTTTAGTTATATTAGCAAATAGAAATTGGCTTTGGCTTAGTTTCGGTCTGAATTGAACTTCCGCTCAATTCAAGCCCGCACTTGCGCCAAGCCTCGAAACGTTGGTGGCAATTTTACCAAGAGACACTACAGATTCGAAAAAATAATTAATATATTATACCCTTAAATTTAAAAATTTATAAAAAATGAATAAAGTAATCGTAACAAGTTTCATTGCAATTATTTTTTTAATTGCTTGTAATAACCAAACTCAGGAAAAAGACAAAACTACATCTATGGAAGAAACCAAAGATGTAAAAAACTCAACACCACAGAAAAGTATAAATGACTTTGTGGGAACATACCTTAGTGGGCAAAAAGAAGGTGGAAATGATTGGGTAGAAGTAAAAATTGAAGATTTAAAGAATCAAGATAGTTGTAAAATAACTGTAGATTCAAAAGAGAGAAATGGAAAAAAGGGCTGTACGTTTGACAAAACAGGAATTCTTAAAAATGACACTCTTTTTATACAAACCACAGACTGGAAAAAACCAGTTACTGTAATAATAACAAGAAAAGATACTAAAATTTCTATAGATGCCATTGAAAAAGAAGACGGGGATAGATATGTTTTAAATTACTACTGTAATGGTGGAGGAAGTTTAATTGGTGATTATACAAAACAATAAAAACTGCCACCAACAAGGGTTTGGCGTCATGCGGGGTGACGTGCTTAAATTCAAGTGTAGTTTTTCAAATCAACTTTTGTGTTGGGTTGACTGTATTGTGCCCTGAAATCCCGCACGAACGCCAAGCCCAAAAACGTTGTACAACATTTTACCAAAACACTCTCCTAAATGAAAATCAACAAATTATATTTAATAATCTCAATCATAAATTGCACATTTGGTTTTGCTCAAAATTCGATAGGTTCAAAAATTAACACTAAAATTAATAATGATTTTATATCTAGTATAAAGTCTTTTGTAGGAAAACTAAATCCTGAAGAATATAAAGAAACCCGAAAAGAAATATTAAAAGAACTTAAAGTTGAAATACCTGAAGAAAAAGCGATTTTAATTCATTTTTATCAATATGGTGTAAACTGCTATGAATATGGTTTAAAAGAGAGGAATGCTTTGGGTGTTATCCAAAATACCATCAAGATATCATCAAAAATTTCAAAAGAAAATAACACAATTGATTTTTTTATATATACTTCCAATGCATTGCATAAAGAAAGAATTCAAGATAAAAATATTTTTATTTTAGATTCAGGATTTTTTGAGAAAAACATATTTACACTAAAGGAAAATTGCAGAGCATTTTTCATCTTAAAAACTAATGGAGAATTTATGAAATATTATGGCTCAGATTATTTCACGGAAGTAAGTAATTTTCTGAAAAAACAATAAAAACGTCGTACAACATCGCATTGGCGAAATGGCGGTTTAATGGAGAGATTGAAAGTTTCTCCTTTTTTTGTCGCAACAGCCTTTTATATTTCCTTTTTTCATAAATTTAGAAAACAATAAAAGGCTGTTGCTTAGCTTAGTGCAAAATTGAAAGTTTAGGCTTTCTAAACCGCCACTATCGCCAATACGCGGCCCGTTGTACGACATTTTCCCTCGAATAAAACCAAAACTTCTTTTATGATTCTCAGAAATAAAAAAATTATCGAAAATATTTTAATTATAGCAGTTGTTATATTTTGTATTTTTTTCACAAACAAAATGAATCATATTGAAGAAAATGAAAAGATTAGAATAGAACTATTAACTGATCAAAATAAATCCTATAAAACAATATTAGAATCCAAAAATTTAGGTGAAAACGAAATTAAGAAACATGAAAATATAATTCTTATTTGTCAATCTAAATTGGATAAATTAGAACCTATTTCAAATAATAATTATTATTTATTTTTTCTTATAATAATTTTAGGTTTGTTTATTTTTTATGTTAGCTTAAATAAACTATATCCAGAAAATAAACGTCGTACAACATAGTATTTAGCAAAAAAACGGGCTGAAAGTAAACTTTCATCCCATCTTTTTCCACTCGCAAAATTGCTTTTCTTAAAACTTAACACTAAATTAGTTTCAGAAAAGAGCAATTTGCTTGAACGGACGAACTTGAACTTCGTTCAAATTCTCTCCCGTTCTTCGCAAATACTCGGCTCGTTGTGCGTCATTTTACAGAAACTTTATGAGTTTAGAACAAAAATTGAAAAGAATTGATTTAGAAATTCAAAACGGAATGAAATATAAAGCAGCAGATAGGTTGCGAAATTTAATTCAGGAAAATCCAAATGAAATTCAATTATGGAATAAACTTGCAGAACTGTACTATGAAAGCGGTTTTTTTGATTCAGCTGGAAAATATTGGATATTAACCGAGCCTACAGAAGAACGAATTAAAAAATGTGTTGAGATTTATGAAAAATCTGTCAATTATTCAGGAAATCATATTTTACAAGACATTGTATTTCGAGGAGATAAAACTAAATTATCTGAATACGCACAAAAGAAACTAACAGAATTGGAATTAGATAGCAAAAGGAGAATCAATTATGTTCCTAAATTTAATCCTAAAAAAAATATTCCAAAAAGGAATAAAATCGAATATCAAGAAACTATAAAAGAAAAATTAGGTCGTTATTTATTCTTCTTAATTCTAGTTTTAATTATCATTATAATAATTATTGGATTTGTAACAGTAATTAATTGGATATTCTAAAAAGAAAAACGAACGCACAACATGGGTAACTGTTGCACAACTCCAAATTTCGATTTCAGTTAGACAAAAAAAACAAAGATTTGAGCTACATTGGAAGCGATGAATAAAAAACAGCTTATAATATCTACTCATTTTCTGTAGTAAAAACGATGTTTTCGGGTCAGAAATCTACTATCTATTTTCTCAAATCTAAAAATCTCAAAAAATATTTCCCGTCATAACAGTCAGTTAGGGATAGAAAGTAAAATAAATGTAA
>NZ_JACALO010000075.1:0-3602 GCF_030328185.1 Empedobacter sp. 225-1
AAAAATAATAAATTTATAAACCAAACACTCTCTTAATTTTTAGAAAGAGGTGTCTCATTTATTTTGACAACATACATTACAAAACCTTTTTCTCTCATATCTGCATATAGGTTAATAAGCGCAGCATTTGTTGTCTTTTTATCCGCAAAAACCAACTCACTATTGTATTGAGAAGTAGGAACATCAACATCCAAAAAGTCATTGCATCTAAAGAATAAGATGCTTATAACGACTGTTAAACTTAACGTATATATATTTTTCATTGTGTTAAATTTTATTATTCTTATCAGACTAAAAGTTTAATTTCATTCCCATTACTATGGTACGAAGAGGAGGGAGAAATCGGTTGTACTTAAATTCGGGATCACCACCTTTATAAGGCGTTAGAGTAAATAGATTTTGACCTTGTAGAAAGATTTGAGGTTTCAAGAAATGATCTTTTAAAGGAATATCATAGGTAATCGAAATGTTTTTCAATCGTATGTAAGAAGCATCCACAATAGAAAGCGTACTACTTCGCATTAAATTATAATTAGCCGCTATTTGAGAATTTTTAGTACTATATGGTTGCATAGGTATACCATAGTCTACTAATTGATTGGTCATAGTACCAGCTATTGCTGTAGGCAAGTACAATTGTCGTTCTTGTTTTACAAACTGAAATAACATATCTAAACTCAACTGTTTGTACCGAATTTGATTGGCAATACCACCATAATAAGAAGGATTAAGATCGACGAGTACAACTCGATCTTTTAGAGAAGTTATTATACCATCTCCATCATAATCATAGAATTCATATTGATTATTTGTAGGATTTATACCTGTGTATTGATAAAGTTTGATGCTGTTAATTGATCGACCGATAACATAAGTATTGGCGTAAGCAGAGCTTTCAAGATCTGGATAAGATAGTAGCTTGTTCCGATTAAAAGATAAATTAACCTCTGTTGTCCACTTCCAATTATTAGTCGTTATATTTTTGGAACCAAGTGTAAATTCCCATCCTTTATTTTCTACTGTTGCAGGTAAATTTCCAGAAAAAGAAGAAAAACCAGTTGTCGTAGGTAGAGCAATACCGACCAATTGATTTCCTGATCTGTTTTGATAATAAGCCATAGAAAAATTAAGACGATCATGTAGAAAACCTAATTCTAGCGCAACTTCTAATTTGCGATTTGTCTCCCAATGATAATTGGGATTATATAACCGAATAGGACTTAAACCAACTGTCCCATTATATGGATTGGATGTTGTTTGATAGTTATCTAAATATTGATAATCTCCAATATTATCACTTCCTGTAATTCCATAACTACCACGTAATTTCCCAAAACTCAACCATGATACTTCACGTAGAAAACTTTCTTTCGAAAAAAGCCAAGCCGCACCAATTGCACCAAAATTAGAATATCTATTCTGAGGACTAAAACGACTCGAGCCATCTCGTCTAGCTGTTACGTTAAGTATATATTTATCATGTAAGATGTAATTCAATCGTCCATAAAAAGCTTGATAACGGTAATTTGTTTTTTCATCTAAGCCTATTAATTGTAAAGCAGCAGTAGACAAAGACAATAACATTTCATTAGAAGGGAAATCGGCGGCAGTTAAATACAGCCTATCAGTTTTTTGATCCTGAAAAGTTGCACCTATAAGAAAAGAAAAACGATGTTGATTCCATTTCTTATCCCAACTTAGTTGAGGTTCTATAATCCATGAAGAACGATTAGTTTGATTAGATTCTACACTTGATGATTCACTACCTTGTCCAGAAGAAGGATTATACATCGTTGACGGAAAAGTTCTCAACTCTCGGCTATGCAATTGGGTAAACCCTAAATTGGTTTTAAAAGTTAATTCAGGTAAAATAGCATAGCTCAACATCATATTAGCGGTTAGATTATCTATTTTTGATAGAAATTTAGACTCTAAACTTGCCAATGGATTGGTCCATGTATTATTTGCCCAATTCAATTGTCCATTCTCATCATATAAAGCAGGTGCATTGGGTGCTAATTCTCTTGCAACGGTTGTTAAATCAGTAGAAGGTTGATTGTTATTTTGATTGCTATAATTACCTGTAAATAAGAAATTAAACTTTTTATCCTTGTAGTTTAAAGCCAAATGAACAGCATTTTTCAAATATTTAAATGATCCTGGATAAACAGTAGTTTCTTCGTGATGTGTACCATTCACGGTATAATTAAAAGCGGTATTACCACCACTTATAGAAGTTTGTATCGTGTTATATTCTGCTGTACCTCCAATTAATTCTTTTTGCCAATCGGTAGATCGGGTTTGATCCCATGTCCCGTTTATATCATAGGCATTTGTAGGATAAGTAGAAATTCCATCATAGGCATAAGCCTGTCTACGCATATCAAGATATTGTTCGGTATTCATCAATTTCAACGGACGTGTAATTTTTCCTAATCCCATCGATGTCCGAATGCTAACCTGTGTAGCACCTAATTTCCCTTGTTTGGTTGTAACCAGTACCACACCATTTGCTCCACGCGAACCATAAATAGCTGTAGCATCGGCATCTTTCAGTACTTCTATACTTTCTATATCAGCAGGATTAATCGTAGATAACGGACTTGTAAAAGAAGGTCTGTTTCCAGAGGTAGATGTGCCTCCAATAGGATCCGAAGAGTAGGGGATACCATCTATAATGAATAATGGTTGATTGGCATCGGGTCTTAAACTATTCTGTCCCCGTATTTTTATCTGAAATCCACCTCCAGAACCACCACTTTCTTGAGTTATTTCTACTCCTGCCATCCGTCCTTGTAGCGTTGCTAAAAAATTATCTACGGGCTGATTTTCTATTTCCTTAGCCGTTACACGTGCTATAGATCCTGTACGTTCTTTGTCTTTTACAGCATAGTACCCTGCATTTATCACGACATCTTTTAGCTGAATTTCGTCGTCCTCTTTTGTGAAACTTATATTTATCACACTTCTATTCAATACCTCTTCTTCACGAATAGGGAAGTCCAATTGTTCAAAAATTAGTTTAGCATCATCATGTTGTAAGGTCAACGCATAGTATCCATTTGCATCAGTTTGCACACTATTCTGTGTACCTTCTTCTGTTACTACCACGCCAGAGAGCAAATGGTTATGATCTTTCACCGTTCCAGTCACGGTTTTTCCTGTTTGTGCAAATAGGGGTGTAGCACAAACCAATCCCAATAGCACACTTATTATATGCCTATTGAGTTTAAAGTAAAATATTTTCATAATTTTACATAAGTTTTTTAAAATTCAACATTAGTTTTAAAAGCCACTCCTTTTCCAGTACATCGCGCCAACTTTGTTTTTGGGAAAGGGGTTTTTGTTTTTTTTACGTTATACGTATTACGTTTTTATTCTTATTTAATACTCAAATTCGTTGTCATTTTTAAAAATGGATTTTGTAATTCTGGGCTTGTCTCAGAATCGTATCCAATATGTCATTTCGAGGTATCGAGAAATCTTTCTATCACTTTTTTATTCATAGCTTATTTATTTTAATTATCGGTATTCATATGCCCTACGGGGAAATGAGCAAAAAAGTAATCAAAAAACTCTTGTCTTTGATTTTCGACGGTCAA
>NZ_JACALO010000076.1:0-3489 GCF_030328185.1 Empedobacter sp. 225-1
TAAATGCTACACCATATTTTACTTTTCTTGTCATAAAAAATGCCCCCAAAAGTGTCTAACTTTTTGGGGGCAGTGTACATATTGTACATTGCGCGCCATGCAACAAAGTAAGTAAAGACACTGATAGAGCCATTTGCCACAAAACATGACTAATAGATAGTCGTTGGTTTTTGAAATTGAATTTATGCAGATATTTAAGGGAATGTACTGTAAATGTTGATTGTAAAATAACATTCATACAAATTATCAATACTCCAAAACATATAATTAGAAACATAGTATTTTATTGATGTAAAAGTATTCCTTTCCGTAATTTTTTCAAAGAAATAATAGAATTAGTTAAGATTTAATGTAAATCAGGTCTATTTTTTGAATATTTTAATTGTGTTAGCATTTGTTTTTGTATCTTCTAATTCTTAAACAATTAAACACTAAAATAAATGAAAAAAATTTTACTATTGAGTACTTTATTATTAGGTACATACTCACTAAATGCACAAAATAAATCTGCCACAGATTTACCTTATTCGTACGGTTTCGAAACGGAGGACCTTGACGGATGGACAATTATTAATGCTGGAAATGGTAACAATTGGGCCGTTCATCAAGCTTCTTCAGAAACGCCAGATCCTTCAGAAGGAAAATATTATATGATGTACTATTTTCATGATAATCCAGCTAATTCATATTTATTTTCAAAAGGTCTTAATTTAAAAGCAAACGAAAATATTAATCTACAATTTGATTATATGGGAATTGATGCTTGGTTTCCAGAAAAAATGGAAGTACTAATTGGCTTGAATCCTGATGTCGAGTCGATGACACAAAGACTTTGGATTGATGAAGAAATTATAAATTACCCTTACGAAACAGCTTCTGTAAATTTTGAAGTTCCTACCGATGGAGTCTATTATATTGCTTTTAGAGCCTTTTCTGATCCAGATCAATTTTACTTAAGCTTAGATAATATTATCATCAAAAAAGAATCATTGGCTACGCAAGAAGTAAATAAAACAAAATTGACGTATTATCCTAATCCTGTAAAAGATGTTTTAACGATTAAAAACGATCACAACATCAAAAACATTGAAATTTTTGATTTATCTGGTAAAACGTTAATTAAAAAAGTGTACGATTCTGCTAACATTGATGTCGATATTTCAAAATTACCAAAAGGAACGTATATGGTAAAAATAAGTAGTGAGAACAGTAAAAAAACAATAAAAGTAATTAAAGATTAACGTTCAGTTTTTGATAAATTTTCATATATTTAATTACAAAACAATGTTACATAAAACGGATAGAAAGCTTTTATATGTAAGCATTCTATTCGCTTTAAATTCATAAAGAATTGATAAAAAAACGTTTTCTATTGGCTTATTTCTTAATTTTGTAATTCTAAATCTATCATTCAACAAATGAAAATTAATTTTAAACATATTTTATTGTGTCTTGGAGTTACTTCTATTGGATTAACATCTTGTTCATCTAATAAAAGTTCGAACAAAATAGTCTATAAAAAAGTAGAAACTAAGCAACCTACAAAACCTGCTGAACCTACAATTCCGACTACACCTAAAACAGAAATTTCTACAAAAAAAGACGACATTTTTACAGTAAAATTACCCGATGTTAATCGCGAATTCCGAGCAGCATGGGTGGCTTCTGTTGCAAATATCAATTGGCCTTCGAAACGAGATTTATCGACAACACAGCAAAAAGATGAAGCGATAAAGTTGTTGGATATGTTAGAAGCTAACAATTTTAATGCAGTTATATTTCAAGTTCGTCCGGCTGCAGATGCAATGTATAAAAGTAATTTAGAGCCTTGGTCTTATTTTTTAACTGGACAACAAGGGAAAGCACCTTCTCCTTATTACGACCCCTTAGAATTTTGGGTAGAAGAAGCACATAAAAGAGGTTTAGAATTGCATGTTTGGTTAAATCCATATCGAGCACATCATAGTAGCGGTGGCTCTGTAACCAGCGAATCTATGGTGAAAAAATCTCCAAACAATGTGGTGAGATTGAAAAATGGAATGTACTGGTTCGACCCTGCTGATAAGAAAACACAAGATCACGTTTCAGAAGTTGTTCGTGATATTGTTTCTCGTTATGACATTGATGGTGTTCATTTTGATGATTATTTTTATCCTTATGCTTCTTACAATGGCGGAGCAGATTTTCCTGATACTAAAACATGGAATGTTTACAAAAATAATGGAGGAAATTTATCGCGAGCAGATTGGCGTCGTCAAAACGTGAACACAATTATCGAAAGAATATACAAAGAAATAAAAGAAGAAAAACCTTTTGTGAAATTTGGAATTAGTCCTTTTGGAATATGGAAACCGGGCTACCCTTCTGGAATTACAGGTTCTTCGCAATATGATGAATTATACGCTGACGCAAAATTATGGTTAAATAAAGGTTGGGTTGATTATTTTTCACCTCAATTGTATTGGCCAATTAACTCAACTGGGCAAAGTTTTCCTAAATTATTAGAATGGTGGAAATCTGAAAACACACATAATCGTCACCTATGGCCTGGTTTGAATACAGTTGAAGTTAAAGTTTCGGACAGATCAACGGAGATTACAAATCAAGTTAAAATGGCTGGTGAAATTTTACAAAATAATATAGGTGTAATTCACTGGAGTATTGCAGGTT
This sequence comes from Empedobacter sp. 225-1, assembly GCF_030328185.1. Taxonomy (NCBI): domain Bacteria; kingdom Pseudomonadati; phylum Bacteroidota; class Flavobacteriia; order Flavobacteriales; family Weeksellaceae; genus Empedobacter; species Empedobacter sp. 225-1. The sequence goes on from NZ_JACALO010000076.1 coordinate 2,671, forward strand.
TAACAAAAAATCCTTCGATGCTGAGTTATTTAAAAGAAGGACCTTACAAAACAAAAGCGTTAGTACCAACGATGAATTGGATAAAAACAGATCATTTGGCAAAACCAAGTTTAATTGTAAATGCTAAAACATCGGAAGTTGTAATGAATTGGAGTGATTATAAAATGCAATCAAATGTGTCAAAATGGATTTTGTACACACGTTACAACAACGATTGGGAAACCTCTATATTGGAGAAAACAAAAACGAACCAAACCGTTTTAAAACATAAAGATGGAAAAAGCTTAACCGCTGTTGCGCTAAAAGCTGTAGACCGTATAGGTAACGAAAGTGATTACGTTGCTGAAAGAATTAATTAAAATTTTAATGGATATAAAATAAAAACTGGACTTCAACTTGAGGTCCAGTTTTTGTATATTTAGTTCTAAATAATTTCTAATGAAAAAAGAAAATATAATTCTTTATGTAATGCTATTTATTCCTCTTTTATTTTTGGGAGGAGTAGCTGGTTATTTTTTTCTTTTCTCTAAACCTTATGTTCCTAATGAATATTATAAAACAATCCAATACAAAGGAATTGTTCAAAAAATTTATACAAAATATGAAAGTAGAAGAAATAAGCGAATGGTTAGAGTCAATTTTTTTGACTATTTTTTACCTTACGATGAAGCTGATAAATTTATTGAAAAAGGAGACTCTATTGTGAAAAATAAAGGAGAAACATCTTTACATATTTATAGAAAGCCATGTTCAAGTTATAAGTGCAACTGGCCAAGTAGATTTTAGTTTTTCGATAGGGCTAATATAGCCAAACTTTCT
>NZ_JACALO010000077.1:0-2572 GCF_030328185.1 Empedobacter sp. 225-1
ACGGCGATAAAAGTTATCGGGTGGAACTAACCGCTCTAAACTTAGTTCGTAAAATAATTGTGGGGTAAATTCTTTTCGTCCTTGCATACTACAAGATCCGAATTTTTTTTTATTTTTGAGTTGTGCAACAAGCACACTGTATTGGCGAAATGGCGGGTTAAGGGAGAAATTGAAAGTTTCTCCTTTTTTTGTCGCAACAGCCTTTTATATTTCCTTTTTTCATAAATTTAGAAAATAATAAAAGGCTGTTGCTTAGCTTAGTGTAAAATTGAAAGTTTTGGCTTTCTAATCCGCCACTATCACCAATACGCGGCCCGTTAGCCGTAATTGTACAAAAACTTCCTGTCAATGATAAGTTCCGAAGAATTTAAAAAACAGATTTCAAAGCCATTATCCGAAAAATTAAAAGAGTTAGGTTTTAAAGGAAGTGGATCTAACTATAAAAAAGAAAACGTAAATTTTATATACACAATCGGAATTCAAGCAAATCGATATGGAGGAAGTTGTTGTGTCGAATTAGGAATTCACCCAAAAGAAATAATTGAAAATTTTGGACACGAAATTGACCTCAAAAAATTAAAATATTACGACTGCGAATTTCGAACAAGACTAACAAGAATTGTGAGTAAAAAAATGGTGGAGTTTATCGAATAAAAAAATTGATAATCAATGGTGGGAATATTCAAATTCAGAAAAAGAAAACATAAAAACTTCTGAAAACATTTTTGAATCTGTAAAAACTCAAGCAATTCCAATAATTGAATTATTTGAAAGTGAAAATTACATTTTTGACAATTTGGACAAAGACGATTTAACTAATCCAAAGAATAAAATTGGTGGGCTAAATTTAATTGGAACTGAAATGAGATTAATTTGGGCATTATCTAAAATCTATGAAAAAAGGAATCCACAAAAAGCGCTTGAGTATGCAAAAATTGGACTGAATAAATTAGAAAAAAATGATAATTTTTTAGGTAGAATAGATTTTGAAAACATAATAAACAACTACGGCTAACATTGGTAACTGTTGCACAACTCCAATTTTTATAAAAATTTAAAATATTTGACCTCGTTTAAGCCATTTTAAGCGAGGTTTATTTTTAGAGAAATATATTAAATTGTAAAATTATAGGGGTTTAAAAACGCACTTTTTTAAGTTGTGAAGGAGTACTTTTGTAAAAAGCTGTATTTCCCTTGTTTTAGGGAAACAACTTGGGCTAAAACACTCGGGATTTTGAAAATAAAGCGCAGGTATTTCTTCAAGTTGTAAGATAAACTTGACATCAAAACGTGTTTATTGGCTTGTGCCATTCCTCTGCTGTTGATTCGTTTCATATTAAAAAAGTTAATCAACGTTCCTAAAACGGGTTCTACTGTAGCACTTCGTCGTTTTACTAACCTGCGGTGATATGCTTTGTTTTGGGTGAGTTTTTCGTGCATTTTATCGTACAAAGGTTTGTGAATGCTTTCTTGACCTTGAGTGCCATAGTATTTTTGAGTGGATTTGTACAAAAATTGTAAATCTAATGCTTGATTTACACGGCGATAAAAGTTATCGGGTGGAACTAACCGCTCTAAGTTTAGTTCGTAAAATAATTGTGGGGTAAATTCTTTTCGTCCTTGCATACTACAAGATCCGAATTTTTTTTATTTTTGAGTTGTGCAACAATCACATAGTATTGGCAAAATGCGGGGTGAAACGCAAGTTGAAAAATTTGTAATATTTATTCGCCGAATGCTTTTCAATTCTGCGATTTTTTGTAAGTTAGCAGAAGTGAAAAAGCATTCGCTACGTTTCTGAATTCTTGAACTTTCAGCCCTTCGAATTACCGCAATTCGTTAATCTACAGCTTGTTAGATGTGGTTGCGCCAAAACAATGGAAAAGCCAACAAAATATAATTAAAGACATTTTATGAAAAATATTTTACTACTATCATCAGTGATTCTATCATCATTTACTTATTCACAAACAAACAATGATTTAAAAACTGAAATTGAAAAAATTAAAAATGATATTGTTGAACTTAAAACAGAAATTCAATCTGTAAAATCTCACAATATGTATCTAAAAAAATCTTTAGATATAAACACACCTATTCTAGAAGTAAAAAATAATAATAACGAATATAGAATTACCAAGGTAATAGGAAACAAGAATGAAAAATCAATTTCACTAAATTTTCTTATCGAATCAAAGGATGAAAATAAGACATCAATACTTGATGATTTTTCAATAGTTGATCTAAACGGGAATGAATATAAATTCGATTTTAATAAATCTTCATATACATATCCAAAACTTTCTGTTAATGTTCCACTAAATATTAAAGCAACCTTTAAAGACGTCAATGAAGAAATTAAAATCATTAAATTATTTAAATTCAAAACACGAAATGAACCCGAAAATAACACATTGAATTTCAATAAATCAGCACAAGAGTTTAGAGATTTAAATGTAATTTGGGAATAAATAAAGATTGCGACTACAGCTAACAAGGGTAACTGTTGCACAACTCCAATTTTCGATTTCAGTTAGACAAAAAAACAAAGAATTGAGCTACATTGGAAACG
>NZ_JACALO010000078.1:0-2554 GCF_030328185.1 Empedobacter sp. 225-1
AACGTTTTGGGGCTTTGCGATGGTGGGGCAATCGAAGCACAAATCTTCAATTTTGCACAAAAGTTGAACCGAAGAACAACAGTTGAACTTTGCAGTTTCGCCCCACTATTGCAAAACCCTTGTTAGCTGCTGGGCTTAATTTTGCTAAAATAGCTTGTTTTTTGAGATAATAATTTGTACTTTTGTGGCTTCACTTCCAAAAAGTATACAACACGTGGCAAAGCCTTGGATTAAATAATTATTAGGGTAATTCTCTTCAAAACCCACTTTTATGGTATAGTACTCTATTAGTATTATGCTACAATTATTTTGTTGTATAATTTAATCAAGTTTTTATGGAAAACCGTAAATGGTTTAAGACCTATATGTTTATATGGGCTGGACAGTTTGCTTCAATGCTTACAAGTTATGCTGTTCAGTTTGCTATTGTTATATGGCTTAGTCTGGAGTACAAGTCAGCCGAAGTTTTAGCCTACGCAGGAATAGCAGCTATGTTGCCTCAAGCATTGATAGGCTTAATAGCAGGTGTATATGTTGACCGTCTCAATCGTAAATATGTAATGATTTTTTCGGATGCTTTTATAGCTCTCTGTGCCCTTTTGTTACTCGTCATTTTACAAAATGAAAATGTTAATCTTATATGGATATACATTTTATTGGGTTTACGCTCTGTTGGTAATGCTTTTCACGCTCCGGCACTACAGGCAATTGCTCCGCTGATTGTACCCCAAAATGAATTGATAAAGGTAGCAGGAATTAATCAGGTGTTACATTCGGTTTGCAGTATTGGTGGTCCTGCCATTGGCACATTAGCCATTGCTTATCTTCCTATTTCAAAAGTATTGTACTTGGATTTGATTGGAGCATTGCTGGCTATTCTTTCACTCGTGATGGTGAAAATTCCCAATGTGGTTGCGAAGTCAAAATCGTCTGCACATTCTATTGCTACAGAATTTTCGGAAGGGTTTCAGACTGTTTCAAAAAACAAAGGTTTGCGTTATCTTTTTCTTTATGCAATGGCGATAACCTTTGTTATAATGCCAGCTGCCATTATGTTTCCGTTGCTCACAACAGGGCATTTTGCAGGAGGAAAATGGGAGATAGGAATTGTAGAAGTGGTTTGGGGCGGAGGTATGCTTATTGGCGGTGTCATCCTGAGTATTTTCAAATTGAAAGGCTCAAAAGTAGTCGCAGTCAATGTTATGTATGTATTATTGGGACTTACATTTATTTTGAGTGGTGTATTACCTGCAAGTTGGTTTGTAGGATTTGTGATGGTAACAGCCATTGGCGGTATCAGCCTGTCTGTTTTCAATGGCTGTTTTACAGCAATTGTACAAACAGAGGTAAGTCCTGAAAAATTAGGACGTGTATTTTCACTTTATTATAGTTTGGCAGTTTTGCCAAGTGTAATCGGTTTATTATTCACAGGCCTGATTGCAGAAGTTATTGGTGTAAACATTACGTTTATCATAAGCGGTTGTTTGGCAATCCTTGTGGGTATTCTTTCGTTTAGCACTCGCAACTTAATGCAATTAGGTAAAATCAAAAATATTTAAAAAAATGAAAAATAGAGATATTCAAAAATTAGCGGAAAGAAATGGGTTAATTCTTTCGGATGAAATGAGTTTTAATGAAATGGGAATTGATTTTAAGGTTGGTTTCGCTACAGATAGGGATGGCACAAAGTGGTTGTTGCGTATTCCAAGAAGAACAACCTTAGGCGAACAGATTGCGAATGAGAAACGCATTCTTCAATTGGTGTCGAAATACCTTTCGGTTCAAGTTCCTGATTGGCGTATAGCTAATGAAAAACTGGTAGCCTATCCTTTGCTCGATGGAAAACCTGCACTTACTTATGATGCGGAGACTTATGAAGTAACCTGGAATATGTCTAAAGAAAACGACCTTTATATACCATCATTAGCGAAAGCACTTATAGAACTTCATTCAATTCCTACGGAAGAAGTACTTCGTAATAATCTAAAAGTTTTGACACCTGAACAGGTTAGAAATGAGATTTCTGAAAGATTGATTTTGGTGAAATCTGAATTAGGGATAAATGCCGAATTAGAACTTCGGTACCAAAAATGGCTGGATAATGATGCCTTATGGCCGAATTTTACAAAATTCATTCACGGTGATTTGTATGCAGGTCATACACTTACTCATCATAATGGAGAAGTTTGTGGAATTATTGATTGGTCAACTGCACAAGTCAGCGATATAGCACAAGATTTTTCAGGTCACGTTACTGTTTTCGGTGAAGAAAGTCTGAAAAATTTAATTTCGGCATACGAAAAACAAGGTGGAGAAGTATGGGATAAACTGTTTGAACAAGCAGTTGAACGAGCTGCTGCCGCACCTCTAGCTTATGGATATTTTGCTTTAGAAACACAAGATGAAATTCATCTTAGTTCTGCAAAATTACAGTTAGGTGTTGAGTAGATTTTTTTTAGTAGGGGCTGACACCTTAATCGGGTCAGCTCCCTATTATTTCAAGGGATGTTTGTCTATTAGCGTTGTTGTGTAGCCTTGCAGCTAACGGTTTGGG
>NZ_JACALO010000079.1:0-2478 GCF_030328185.1 Empedobacter sp. 225-1
TTTAGCACTTGGCTAATCATTGGGGGCTAGCCCCCAATGATTTAATTTGAGTTGCACTTATTTGTTGAACTTAGAAAATCATAAACTAATTAATAGTTTAAAATAAAAAAAAGTCATTACAAAAAATGCAATGACTTTATATACTGATTATTATCTCTTTTAAATTGATTTTTGATAAATGTAATCATCCATAATGTATCCATTTCCGATATCAAATGTTTTCGATTCCATATTTTTGAAACCATTTTTCTCATAAAAACGAATTGCTTTTGCATTGTTTTTATTAACGGTTAAATGAACTGCTTTTGCACCTTTTTCTTTTGCATAATCCACTACTCTATTCAACATCAATTGTCCAATTCCTTTGGTTTGATTAGATTCTTTCAAGTAAATTTTTGATAAGAACACTGTATTATTCTCATCCAATTTATAATGTAAATAACCAGAAGGAACATTATCAATCTTTAAAATTTCCCAAACATCACCGTTTGCAATTCCTTCGTTTACCTTATCGTTATTGTACATCATATCAATCATATAATCGATTTGATCTTGTGCTAATAAATCTTTGTAACACTCATTCCAAATTTCTCTTGCTAAAGGTTGAACTAAATGTATATTTTTCTGATTAACGGTATGAAAATGACAATAAACATTAAGTTTAACTGGATTTATTTTTTGATTAATTTCTATATTTTGTAGCATTTCATCTTTACGTTTGTCAATTGCACCTTCTAACATTTGTAAGGTCCACTTACGTTTCAAAGAATTGTAATAAAACATTCCAATTCCAATATATAAAAAGACTTGCACAGCAATAGTAACGTAATTTTCTACTAAGTATTTATTCATTTTTAGGCTATTCTCCATCAAATTATCCATTGATGAACTACTAAAATTAACACCAATATCAATAATTCCTGAAGCAAACAACATTACAAATACAAAAGAAAACGCTATTTCTCCTGCGATATACAACCCTACTGCGGATAAAACTGTTTTTAATTTATCCTTTTTGAAAAATTTTGCTAAAAAATAAAACTGAAAACTAAATATGATGATTAGAAACACTGATTGTAATTTTTTTATATCTCACAAAAATACGAAAAATATAAGCGTAATCCTTTATATTTGTATGAAACATATCAAAACAAAAAGTGATTTATTATGTATAGCGATAAATTTCAGAACTATTTACAATCTCAGTTAAATGACTTAGAAGAACAAGGACTGTTCAAAAAAGAACGCATCATTGCTTCTCCTCAAAGTGCAGAAATCACATTAGAAAACGGTCAAACATTGTTAAATTTTTGTGCAAATAATTATTTAGGATTATCAGATCATAAAGATGTTATTTCGGCTTCTCAAAAAATGTTAGATGATCGTGGATACGGTATGTCATCTGTACGTTTTATTTGTGGAACACAAGATGTTCACAAACAATTAGAAAAGAAAATTGCTGATTTCTTAGGAATGGAAGACACGATTTTATATGCAGCTGCTTTTGATGCAAATGGTGGTGTTTTCGAACCATTATTTACTGAAGAAGATGCTATTATTTCTGATGAATTAAACCATGCTTCTATTATTGACGGCGTTCGTTTGTGTAAAGCTGCTCGTTACCGTTACAAAAATAATAATATGGCAGACTTAGAAGCACAATTGATAGCCGCTTCTGAAAAAAATCATCGTTTTAAAATCATTGTAACAGACGGTGTATTCTCGATGGATGGTATTGTAGCAGACTTAAAAGGTGTTTGTGATTTAGCCGAAAAATACGATGCACTTGTAATGGTAGATGATTCTCATGCAACTGGTTTCATCGGTAAAACTGGTCGTGGGACACATGAACACAACGAAGTAATGGGGCGTGTAGACATTATTACTTCTACTTTGGGTAAAGCTTTAGGTGGTGCAATGGGTGGATTTACATCTGGTAAAAAAGAAGTAATTGAAATGTTGCGCCAAAAATCTCGTCCATATTTATTCTCTAACTCTTTAGCTCCAGGAATTGTTGGTGCTGCTTTGCAAGTGTTAGATATGTTAGAAACTGATACTTCTTTACGTGATAAAGTTATGTGGAATGCCAATTACTTCCGCAAAGAAATGGTAGCTGCTGGTTTTGATATTCCAGAAGGTGATGCTGCTATTGTTCCAGTTATGTTATACGATGCAAAATTATCTCAAGTAATGGCAGATAAATTATTAGCTGAAGGTGTATATGTCATCGGCTTCTTTTTCCCTGTTGTTCCTCGCGATAAAGCTCGTATCCGTATACAGTTATCAGCTGCACATACAAAAGAACAATTAGATCATACAATTGCAGCTTTTATTAAAGTTGGTAAAGAATTAGGAGTGATTAAGTAGTTATTATCTAAATATTATAAAAAAGGTCGGTTTAAAATACACTGCCCCCAAAAAGTTAGACACTTTTGGGGGCATTTTTTATGACAAGAAAAGTAAAATATGGTGTAGCAT
>NZ_JACALO010000007.1:0-77279 GCF_030328185.1 Empedobacter sp. 225-1
TTAAAAGGAGGAGCCATGGTATGGCTCAGGTATTTTAAATAAATTATTTCCATAAAGTTGGCAACTCGCTCCACTCAGACACTCCAACTTTTTTTATTCCAATAATTTAGAGTTGAATTGCATTTCGATTCTAAATCGTCGGATTTTTTTATTCCTATTTAAACATTTAACTCCTTTTTTAATAATGAATTTATAAACCGTCCTTGCTGAAAAGTCGAGTGTCAATTCGGCGTAAAGAGCGTTAAAAATGATTTACTATTCGCATTTCATATGCGAATGATTTAAAGCATTTAGCGAATAGACGTTATTGACCGACTTGTAAGCACAGACTTGATTTTTTGATTACTTTTTGATCAAGCAAAAAGTAATCAAAAAACTCTTGTCTTTGATTTTCGACGGTCAAAATAAGTTTCAGCCATTCAATATTTTAAATCATTTGCTGCGCAAACAGTAAAATATTTTAACCATTTACTTCAACTTTTTGACACTCGCCTCCAAATCATATGACATTTTATGATCCTTTTTCAAATACATAATACATTGTACTTTTTACATTTTACTTAATACTTAAAAAACATCTTACAATTCTAACTGAATCGAATAACCGTCTGTGCAAAATCTTTAAATCTTGCAAAAGTGTAGAGGTTAAAACAAATGGTATAGAGGAATAACCAAATGTGTATTATAAAGAAGTTCGATGCGATTTTGTGGGGAAATGACCATACAAAAAGGCGTAGAACTCTACTTAAATCTTTTGAGGTACTGGTATACCGAGCAACAATAAGAGAGCCCACGCCTAGGTCGTGAGCAAATTTACTTATTTTCTCGTTGCTACAAAAATTACCAGTTTTCAAAAGCGAGACAAAAGTATTTTTACTTTAATTTTTTAACTATCTGATAACAAATATAATAATATTATTTTAATTGCGCACTATCGACCGCAATATTTTTATTTACTCCTATTAATTTGCTGTCATGGATAGTTCTAATAGACGTATATGTAAATTCATATATAATAACTGGATAACAAAATCTGAATCACAAAGAAAGTTTGCTGACGAACATAATATTGAAGAAAGCGTTGTCAGAAAAATTAAAAAAGCTTCTCAAGATGATAATTATATTGAATATAATATGCCAATATCCACACTTGAGAGAATTTGTGAGGCACGAGAAATTAAATTATATGAATTTTTCAAATTAGTTAACATATAAAAGGCTCCTATTGGAGCCTTTTATATGTTAACTATCTTTAATTTTAATGATTCTTCCTGGATTACCTACAACAGTTGCGCCATCCGGAATATCTTTTATAATAACAGCACCTGCACCAATGGTACACCACTTGCCTATTTTAATTCCTTGAATGACAGCAGTTCCTATACCTATATGAGTTCCCTCACCTACTTCTACATTTCCTGCTAACGCCACATTGGGTGAAATATGTACATAATCCTCAATTACACATTCATGATCGATTGAAGCATTGGTATTAATAATGCAATGTTTACCTATTTGTACTTCCGTATTCACAGAAACCCCTGACATGATAACAGACCCTTCTCCAATTTTAGCTCGTTTTGAGATTGCTGTTTTTGGATGAATAAGCGTTAAATAATTAAATTGTGGGTGATTATTCACAATCATTTTTCGTGTAGCATTATTTCCTATTGATATGAACATATTTCTTTCGTTAGGGAAACTATGCAAAACTTTGTATTGATAAACTGAATTTATTGATTCATCTACATCAAGAAATCCGTCAACTTTTATTTCTAAATCTTCAAGAATATCTAAAATAACTTTTCCATGCCCTTTTGCTCCTACTAAATACATTTGTATATTTTAAAATAATGCAAAGCTATGGTACATAAATTTATTTATTATATAACCTCATGAAATTTTATTGGTTTTGCAGGAATACCAACAGCTGTACAATTTGCAGGTAAAGATTTTGAAACTACAGCACCTGCTCCTATGATTGTATTTTCACCAATTTCTAACAAATTTATAATTTTAGCGCCAGTACCAACATATACACCTTGGTATAGATGGACTTCTCCTGATATATTAACACTTGGCATAAAAGCACAATAATCATCAATTAATGTATCATGACCAACAGTACACATTAAATTAAAAATAACAAAATCTCCAATCTTTATATTACAAGTAATTATTGTTCCTTCACAAATAATGGTACCTTTACCTATTGTAACATCATCTGCCGAAATAGAAGTATTGGGATGAATAATTGTTGGAAATTGAAGATTAGAATTCTCTATTTTATCGAGAATTACTTTCTTTATCTTAGGATCACCTATAGAAATAATTAATGATAATTCAGAAGTAACTTCGTTTAATTCTTTAATTCCTCCCAAAACAGGAAAACCATTAATAATTGATCCTTTCTCTTTACCGTCATCATAAAAACCAACAAAATTATAAGTATTAGGTTGTGTTTTATTAATTGCATCAACGATGGTCTTTACTTCACGACCAAAACCACCTGCTCCAAAGATTGCTATTTTTTTCATTTTTTTGTGCGTTATATGAAAATTTTATTTAATTTTTTCCGTTAAAAGGTTCAATCGTTACATGTCCATCGGCTGAAATACCTTCTGACTTGAACACTTTTTTAAAGGTTGTAAAGAACACGTTCAAATCTGTTGCAAACGAAAGATTCTCTACATACCATACGTCTAATTCGAACTTTTTTTGCCATGAAATGGCATTGCGTCCGTTGACTTGTGCCCAACCCGTAATACCTGGTCGTACCAAATGTCTTTTTCTCTGTGTTTCGTTATACAAAGGTAAATATTGAGGTAACAAAGGACGTGGTCCTATTAGTGACATATCACCTTTTAAAACATTGATTAATTGTGGGATTTCATCTAATGATGTTTTGCGTACAAATGCCCCAATGGGTGTTAATCGTTCGGCATCAGACAAAAGATTTCCTTGTGCATCTTTTTTATCATTCATCGTTTTGAACTTAATGATTTTAAAAATCTTTTCATTCAATCCTGGACGTGCCTGAAAAAAGAAGGGCTTCCCTTGATTGGCAAAATATAAGCCTATTGTAACTCCAATAAATATAGGAGAAAGTACGATAAGTCCTATTAAAGCTATAAAAAAATCGAAAACTCGCTTGAAAAAGTGTTTATACATTAATTTAGAGATTAGATATTGGGGATTAGAAATTAGGGACTAGAGTTTTGATTTACGATATTTTATTAATCCATTTAACATTTTACCTATTTCTTCAATTTTTGCTTGTAAAATTATATATTCAGAATCTGATATAAAATTAATATTTTTTGAAATTAATAATTGTGTGTCTAATTCCATTAAACTACCTAAGGCTATGTATAAAAAATGAATAAACTCTTTATCAGAATTACGTGCAGCTCCTTCTGCTATATTTGAAGATATAGAAACTGCTGATCTTCTAATTTGATTGGTCAAACCATATATTTCTTCTTTTGGAAAAGATTGTGTTTCTTTATAAATAATCGTAACAAAATCAACCGATTTCTTCCAAACATCTAAGTCCTTATGTGTTTTCATATCTTTTATTTTAGGGACTAGGAACTAGAGATTAGAAAGTCTAGTTTCTGATCACTGATTTCTAGTTTCTAATATCTAATTCTTGATATCCAGTTTTTTAATCAACATATTATATTCATCTAACAAGGCGTTCCATACAACCGATTGTTCATAACGGGCTTGTATCATTGGGCGAGCATTATTCTTTAAACTTAGGTAATAGGCTTTATCTTCAATTAACTTTTGCATGGCGGTTGAAATTGCTTCTACATTTTTTACAGGAATAATCGTACCATTTTCTCCTTCTGCAATAATTTCATTGCATCCATTTATATCTGATACAATACTTGGCAATTCCATTGCTCCTGCCTGCATCACTACATTCGGAAATCCTTCGCGATAACTCGGAAAAACCAACGCATTACTTATTGCAAAATAAGGACGCACGTCTTTTTGGAAACCTACACTGATTATGTTAGGGTTTGTTTTGATTTCATTTAATGTTTCCTCCTTTAATGGATCCAATTCTGTTTCAAGTGGACCAACCAATAAGAGTTTAGGGACTTTACTAGAGACTAGAGACTTGGGATTAGAGAGTTGGGAGTTGTGATTAGAGACTAGAGTTTCTGATTCCTGATTTCCAGTACCTAGTTTCTGAAATGCATCAACTAACTCATTAATTCCTTTATCCCCCACTAAACGACCAACAAAAACGAAAACGAAGTCCTCTGTTTGTATATTGAGTTCTTTTTTTAACTTTTCTGTTTGTTCCTCAGAAATTTGAATTGGACTAAAATGATTGGTATCAATACCATTGGACGAACCTTCTCCAATTACTTTTAATTTATCAGCAGATGTATACTTATTTTGTAAAATAAAATCATACAATCCTTGGGAATTCGGATAGACTTTGGTTGCTGAAGAATAGGTTAATTTTTCGACAACATCTAATACTTTACGTTTAGTTCCTGTAGCTTCCATTAAAGGTAAGCCTGCCACCGTATGCAAACGAATGGGTACACCTGCTAACTTTGCTCCCAACATCCCTACTATACCTGCTTTTGGAGTATGTGAATGCACTATTACAGGCTTTTCTTTTTTACATAGTTTATAGAAATTCCATAAGGATTTTATATCTTTTATAGGTGAAATGGTACGCGTCATTTCTAACCCTATAACATCAATACCTTCCTCTTTATTCACATCTTGTAGTTCTTGTCCATTGCTTGACACCCCCATTACCTCATAGCCTTTTTTTGACATGAAATGATGTTGTCCTTTTAAAAGTGTTTTTAAGGAAATGGGAACGGTGGTTATACGGATTAGTTTAGTTGGCATTAATTTACTTTTGAAATATAATCAATTACATCAAAATCTCTTATTAATAATTTTAATTTACCTGATTTATTGTGATCAATTACTTTCTTATATTCAAACTTAATAGATATTTTATCACCTAAAATATTCTTTAGCTTTTTAGAAATATTATTTTCACTTTCTACACTAAATTTAGTGTTTTTAACAATTTTAACAACTAATTTATTTGGGTCAATTTGAACAATTTGAAGTTGATCTATACCATTAACTTCTTTTATTACAGATGCAATTCCACCTGACACATAACCTCTTTCGAATGTCCATAACATATCATTTGATCGTCCTAGAACGGATTTAACATGTTTGAAAGGACTATTGCATAAACATTTAGAATCATTAGAAACAGTCTCAACATAATCAAGAATATCATATCTCAATAAAGGTGTTTTCCAATTACGTAAACTAGTTACTACTAATCTACCAACTTCACCTTTGTTTACAGGTTTATTATTCTCATCTAAAATTTCAAAAACACCAGAATCTTCATTCAAATGCATGTTTCCATATTTACATTCAGTAATAAAAGGACTACCTTCAGAGGAAGCATATTGATTAAAAACTTTACAATTGAAAGCTTTTTCTATTTCTTCTCTTTGAAATTCGAATAATGTTTCTGCAGTAGTGCAAATTGCAATTGGTTTAAAATTTAATTTTATATTTTTTCTATTAATGTATTCTGATACTATATAAATTGCAGAAGGAAATCCATCAAGATATATAGGTTCAAAACTATTAAGTTTATCTATATAACTCTCTAAATAAGATTCTTTTAAATGAAAGACTGACATTATTAATTGATCATCAGTCTTGTTGTATACCCAAAATGGAGGCCTTTTATTTTGAGGCTTTATAATAATATTAGAAGAGAATCTAACATTTCTTTCTTTCTTGTTAAGACCAATCATAATATGAAATCTATTCCAAAGTGCAAAAGACATAGCTTCAGATTCATAATCTAAAACATTTTTTGTGGGTGTTCCTGTAGTCCCACTTGTAAATCCAATAGTCGAAACTTTCCTTGATTTATTGTTATTAATTATTTCGTCAACATATTCTTTCCTTTCTTTCTTTGATAATATTGGTAAAGAATATAGTGCTTCATAAGGATTTTTTTTAATATCATCAATACTAATATTATTAGATAAAAAAAGATTATTATAATATTTAGAAAAGAGAAAGCATTCAATCAGTAATTGAGTCAACTTTATTTTCTGATAATTAATCATAAAATCATAATCAGAATCTTTATTTAACAAAAGTTCCTTTAATTTTTTATTATAAAATCGATTATATCTTTTTGATTTATTTAAATATCCTTTTAAAGATGCTAATACACATTTTATAAAATAGGGAGAATTTAAGTATATTTTAGTTATCATACTATATTTAATTAAATAATAAAATTGCTAACATTTATTAAGATAGACATAATTGTACCATACCAGAAAGAAGTATCTAAAATTAATAAAGGTAACATGAAGTTAATAAAGGCTATATTAAATGAAAATGAAAAAAAAGCAAAAAACAATAAATTAGAAAATTGTTTTTGATTTTGAATATAGTTATAAAATAAAACAATTAAAACTAAAAAAAACATATGCGCAATATTCAAAAATCTTGACCCCGAAGGAAATGAAATTGCAATAAATGAAAAGGAATAGAAAAACAACACAAAATTAAATAGTTTGTTAAAATAAGCTCTTTTATCTAAGCCTACCAGTTTAATATTCTTTTTTATATATACAACTACAATAAAAACAAAAATTTTTATAGCCATATCAAAATATTTTTGAACACTTAAAAAAACTGAATTTTCACGCCTTTTATCTACTAATGCTGAAACTTCATTACTATTTACATAATTTAAACGTTGGCCAATAGCTCCATCAACCAAATCAGCATTTGAAATAAATCCTAGATTTATTGAATTTGTTCTTAAAAACCAAGAAATAAAAAAAGTAAACAGAAATATATACCACAAAAATTTATTCGGCTTTTTTTTATTATCAAAAAAATCATGTAGTAAACAATAAACAACCATTACAGGCATCACCATTATAAAACCATAGTGAAACAAAGGTGTTAATAAAAGTAATAAATACCCATATTTTTTATTATATAAAACTATATTATAATTAGCTAGAAAAAAAATTAAAGCTCCTGTCCAAAATCTAAAACCATTAATATTAGATAATGAAACATATGTATAAAATATTAAAGCAAGTATTATATAGTTTAAATCTATTTTTCTAAAATATTCATTTCTAAAAATTAGAATACATTTATAGCTAAGATAGGCATAAATACCACCTGCTAAACCGTACATTATTTTAGGATTATTTGTAAAAACAGAAGAAATATAAAAAATAAATAATCGATAAATATCTCGTAATTCTCCATCTCTATACAATCTAATGATAGCATTATAGTCTAATGAATTATCAAAACTCGCAAAAGCTTTAGCATATCTATAAGAATCAGCTGAAGAATCAGAAAAAGAAATACTAGCACCAAAGAGTATACCAAAAAAAATATATATAAAGTAACTGCTTTTAGATCTTATATCAAAAAAAGAAAGAATTAATCCTAAAGGAGGATTAAGAAATACCATAGAAGTACCTAAAGAACTTAACTTTTTGTACATAATAGTTTATCTAATTTTTTTATTTGATTTTGCCATGTAAAAATCTCAATATTCCCACTATTTAAAACAATATTATCATTTAAATAATCACTCAAAACTTTATTAAATTTCAAAGACTCAATTTCTACTTGAAAATTTGAGGTATTAAAATTATATCCTAAATTATTATTTTCAATTATAAAAGATGATTCAGAAATATTTGGAGCAAAATTTAAAATTGGTTTTCCTGTAGAGATATACTCAAATAATTTCAAAGGCACTGTTTGGTAATGTGCTTTAATATTACCTACAATTAACCATAAGAAAGAAGCTTTCATTTGATATTTTATGACTTCTGATCTAGGTATATTTCCAAGAAATTGTATAGATGAGAAACATTTGTAATTTTTCATACTCTCTATTAATTCTTTCTCAATATTACCCGCAATGATAAGTTCAACCTGTTCTAAAGTAATAATTTTTTCATTAATAGCTTTATCTAATAAATCTAATAACGGAAATGGAGACCTTATACCATTGTAAAAAGTACCTGCATAAAATATTTTAATTTTATCTGTACTTTTTATATGTTTACAATTATCAGTTAATTCCAAATTAGTACCTTCAAAACCGTTATAAATACAATGCATTTTATGACTATATTTTTTATAGTAAGCTTGATTCACTTTTAGCATTGTATTTGTTACATAAGTTATAAAATCTGCATTTTTTAATATACTAGCTTCTAATCGTTTATGTAAAATTGATTTTAATCCTTTTACTTCGTTCCAATGGTTTAAATAATTAAAATCTCTAAAATCTGCAATCCATGTTAAATCTCGATTTTTTATTTTTAAATATTTTGCAATTCTATGATTAGTAACTCCTGGTGAAGTAGAAATGACAATATCAAGATCATTGAACATCTTTTTATTATCTTTGATAAAATTAATAACATTTGGATACCAAAACATTCCTTTATCTGGAAAAACAAATGACTTAATAAGTTTAATAACTTTCGTTTTTATTCCATTCTTACTTTTTTTTACTGAATGGTTAACTTGTGCCACTTTATTTGATAACTTGCTCTTAACAGTAAAAATTTCTACACCATCCAAATTATTATCAAAGCTTTCACTTTTACCCAAAGGTAAATCGGGGTTTTCACAAGTAAGTACCTTTATATTATATTTACTTTTGTCTAAATATTTTGCTATTGCATAAGGTCTTTGTGCACCTGCCACATTGTTTGGGGGATAAGCATACGCTATTATTAAAACATTTTTTTTCATTTTTTAGTCTATATTTCTTATTACCTTACATGGATTACCAACTGCAACAGAATTATTAGGTATATTTTTAGTAACAACAGAACCAGCTCCAATAATAGCATTATCTCCAATTTGAACACCTGGTAATATAACACAATTTGCACCAATCCAAACATTATTTCCTATTCTGATTGGATCAGATTTTACATGTTTAGAATAATCATTTAAATCATGATTTGAACTAATAAATGCACAATTAAATGACCAAATAGTGTTTTCACCTATTTCGATTCCGTTTATTGCTTGATAATAACATCCTGCTGATGTTGCAAAACTGAAATAACTACCTTTATTATTATCATTATTAATAATAATTTTACTAGGAGAATTTGCTCTTGAGGTAAAATGAAATAGTAAATTTCCATAATTAATTCTCAATATATATTTAAAAAATAAGTTAATTATTAATGTCCCTAATCCAGTTGCGTAATATTTACGTTCATAAATCTCATTAAAAAAAGGGATAAATCTAATTTTTTTTAATAAATTTTTCATCCAAAAAAATATGTTATAATTATCAACAAAATCAATAATAGTATAATTTTATTACCTATAATCTTTTTAAAGTAAGAGAACAATAAACTCTCATGTTTTAACTGTAATAAAGCTATCAATATAGTAGAGATTACATTTCCAAATACAATACCTTCTAAACCATAAAAATAATACAGTGTTAATGACAGTACTAAATTTAACCCTAAAAGTAATAAAGCATATCTTAAAATATATTTTGCGTTACCCGATGCTGTTATTAATGCTCCGTAGTAATTATTACGAAATAAACCAATTAAAAGAAATGTTTTAAAAAGGAACACGGAATCTTTATAACTTTTATCGTAAATAAAAAATATAATATCATCTGCAAAAAACATTAATAACAACAAAATAGGATAGGTTATAAATGATACTTGCAAAGTAGTTTTAATCCACGCCTCTTTTGCTTTTTCCTTTTCGTTATTATTGATATACTTTACTAATATAGGATATTGTTTCTGAGAGAAAGCTGCACTTAACATTGCAAAAATAGGTATTTCCATAGCACCAACAGAAAAAATTGCAAAAGCTCTTTCATCTTCAAAATGATTTACAATTAAACTTCCCGTATTAAGCATTAATGTTCCTACAAAAGTTGCTAAATACAGCGGTAAACCTTGTTTTAATACTTTGTAAAAATATTCTTTACTCGGCATCTTAATTTTAAATGTAAGATTTTGTTTCTTTACTAAAGCTATAATTGGCAAACCAAACAGAACAATATAAAGTAAAACGCCTAAATAAATAATATTAATATTTAAATTTTCATAACAAACATAAGAAAGAACTAATAGTATTAAGCTTACAATAAAATACATAACCGTTAAAACGGTGTGTGTATATATATGCGCCTGATTTATGTAAGTGTATCTTAAAACTTTATTTAAATTAAAAACAAAAAAAGTTAATGGAAATAATAAACTTACTAAATAATAATATTTCAAATCTAGAATATTAAAATAGTGTAAGCTATTTAATAAAAAGATAATTGAAAAATAAATAAAACCAATTATTAAATAAAATGAAACTGTATTAGAGAACAAATCATCCTTTTTATCACCTTTAGCTAAATAGTATTTATAGCCTTCTGCTATACCTAAAGATAAAATAGGCACTGAAAAATTTACTATAAAAAAGACTTTTTTCCACACACCAAATTCTTCAATCGATAATTTTTTTGAATAAAAAAAATCAATTAAAAGAAAGAAAACTGCAATTAAACTCTGAGAAAAAGCAAGTAAAAAACTTTGGAATAAATTAGTTTCTTTAAATTTTAAAAATTTATCTTTAAGATTCATTTCCAATTAAAAGTAAATTTTCTATTATTCTTTCCGCAGCATTTCCATCCCATAATTCTGGAATTCCGCCTTTTTTCCATTTATCAGTAAACAAAATATCTAAAGCAGGTTTTATCGCTTTAGGATTGGTTCCGATTAATTCGTTTGTACCTATAGTAATGGTTTCTGGCCTTTCTGTATTATCTCTTAACGTTAAACAAGGCACTCCCATAACTGTTGTTTCTTCTGTAATACCTCCAGAATCTGTTATTACAGCCTTAGCATTTTTAACCAAATAATTAAATTCTAAATAGCCCATTGGATTTACAATATGTAAATTATCAGCTTCTATACCTAAATCGGTAAAGATTATAGCAGTACGCGGATGTATTGGAAAAATAACGGGTAATCCTTGAACATTGTTCAAAATTTCGTTCATAGTTAATTTTAACTTTTCTGCTTCATCAACATTAGCAGGTCGATGCATGGTAAGAACTACATATTTTTTTTCTTCTAATTTTAAACATTTAAATATTTGAGGTTCTTTGAATCTACTTTGATTAACTAATAAAGTATCAATCATTACATTTCCTACGAAAAAGATGTTTTTTTCAGACACACCATTTTTTAGTAGATTGTTGTTTGCTACATCGGATGTAGTAAAAAAATAATCCGTTATTGCATCTGTAACTAAACGGTTAATTTCTTCTGGCATCGTTAAATCACCACTTCTAATTCCAGCTTCAACATGAGCAACTTTTATATTTAACTTTTTTGCCACTATAGAACATGCCATAGTAGAGGTAACGTCTCCCACAACTAAAACAAGATCTGCCGGATTACAAATAAGCTCTCTTTCAAAAGCTATTAAAATTGCTGCTGTTTGTTCAGCTTGGCTACCTCCTCCACATTCTAAATTAACATCAGGTTTTGGTATATTTAATTCCTCAAAAAAAGTTTCGCTCATTGCATGATCATAATGTTGTCCCGTATGTACTAAACGATAAGAAATATTATTACCTGCACTTTTTGCTTTAATTATAGCATGAATTATCGGAGCAATTTTCATGAAATTTGGTCTAGCTCCAGCTATTAATGTTATTTTCATTACAATCGATTATCACTATTTTCTAAAATCCCTTTCACATCGTAGATAACACCGCCTTCTTTCAGGTATTGGTTTAGATCTAGGTCTGCAAATTCTTTGTGCGCTACGGTTAGGATGATGGCGTCAAAAGCGTGAGCTTGTGAAGCTGTGAAGTTGTGAACATCATCTAACGAATTATAAGAAGTAATTCCATATTCATGCATTACTTCCGCTGGGTTTGCCCAAGGGTCATAGGTTGTAACATCAAGAGAATAATCTTGTAAAGCTTTGATGACATCCACTGCTTTGGTGTTGCGTACATCAGGACAATTTTCTTTGAATGTAATTCCCAAGTTCAGCACTTTGGCACCGTTCACTTTAACATCTTTTTTAATCATGGTTTTTACCACTTGCGAAGCGACATATTGCCCCATCGAATCGTTGAGACGACGACCAGCTAAAATGATTTCGGGATGATAGCCTTTTTCTTGTGCTTTTTGCGCTAAATAGTAAGGATCTACACCAATACAATGTCCACCTACTAATCCTGGTTTAAAGGGTAAGAAATTCCATTTAGTTCCGGCTGCTTCTAACACAGCATGTGTATCGATCTCTAATAAATTAAAGATTTTTGCTAATTCGTTGACAAAAGCAATATTAATATCGCGTTGAGAGTTCTCAATTACTTTAGCTGCTTCTGCTACTTTAATACAAGGTGCTAAATGCGTACCTGCCGTAATAACTGATTTATAAATATCGTTAACTACTACTCCAATCTCTGGTGTAGAGCCCGACGTTACTTTTAATATTTTTTCTACCGTATGTTCTTTGTCTCCTGGGTTGATACGCTCTGGAGAATAGCCTGCAAAGAAATCTTTATTGAATTTAAGACCAGATACTTTTTCCAAAACAGGAATACATTCTTCTTCTGTTACACCTGGATATACCGTCGATTCGTAGATGACAATATCTCCTTTTGACAATACTTTCCCTACGGTTTCAGATGATTTATATAAAGGCGTTAAATCTGGACGATTGTGCTTGTCTACTGGTGTAGGAACCGTTACTATATAGATATTCGCCTCTTTGATATCGTCTAAGTTTGATGAGCAGAATAAACCATGGGTTGGTTGAACTGTTGAATCGTTTAATTGATTAATTGGATTCTCAGTAACTAAAACTGATTGTAATACTTCATCAGAAACCTCTAATGTTAAGTCGCGTCCTTGATTTAATTCGTTGATACGTTTTTGATTGATATCGAAACCTACTACTGGGTATTTTGTAGCAAATAAACGTGCTAATGGTAACCCTACGTATCCCAAACCGATAACGGCAATTTTGTGTTGTGTATTCATTCTTGTTTTATGATCGATTAATTTTTATTTAATTTTAATTTGTTAACTTGTAAACGTGTGAACGTGTGAACGTGTGAACTTCTTTACTTGTAAACATGTAAACTTGTGAACTTGTTAACTTCTTCACCTCTTCACTTGTTAACTTCTTCACCTCTTCACTCCTTCACTTGTAAATTGTAAACGTGTGATCATGTAAACTTGTGAACGTGTGAACCTGTAAACTTGTAACTTCTTCACTCCTTCACTTCTTTACTTCTTTACTTGTAAATTGTGAACTTGTAACTTCTTCACTCCTTCACTTCTTCACTTATTCTCTATTTCAAATTCTCCCAATACCATTTTACAGCTTCTTTTAAGCCTTTGTCTATTGTATGTGTTGGCTCATATCCTAATAATGTTTTTGCTTTATCAATAGATGCTAACGAATGAGGAATATCTCCTACTCTGTTTGGCCCATGAATGGCTTCTACAGTTGCAATTTCAGCATCAAATTCGCTTAAATATTCACGTAAATATTTCACTAAATCGTTTAATGTTGTACGATCTCCAACAGCTGTATTATAAACTGTATTAACAGCTTTTTCATCTTCTGTCAGCATCGCACGTTCGTTCATTTGAATGACATTGTCAATATACGTAAAATCTCGAGAATAATCTCCTGTTCCATTAATCTTAGGTGATTCGTGATTCATGAATTGTTTAACAAACAACGGAATAACTGCTGCATACGCACCATTTGGATCCTGACGACGACCGAATACATTAAAATAACGTAAACCAATACATGATAATCCGTAGGTTTTAGAAAAAATATCGGCATATAATTCATTCACATATTTTGTAATGGCATAAGGAGAAAGTGGTTTCCCGATGATATCTTCTACTTTCGGTAAATTTTCTGAATCACCATAAGTAGATGAAGATGCCGCATATACAAAACGTTTGACTCCTGCATCACGTGCTGCAACTAACATGTTTAAAAAACCAGATACATTTACGTCATTAGATGTAATTGGGTCATTTATAGAACGTGGAACAGAGCCTAAAGCCGCTTGATGTAAAATATAATCTACTCCTTCTACCGCTTGATGACATGTTGCTAAATCTCGGATATCTCCTTCTATTAAAGTATAGTGTGGATTTGCTAAAAAAGGTTCTACATTGTGTCGATGACCTGTTGCAAAATTATCTAAACACGTCACTTGATAGTCTTTAGCTAAAAAATATTCGGTCAAGTTAGATCCGATAAATCCAGCTCCTCCTGTGATTAATATATGTTTCATACAATAAATAAGTTCGAATTTTTATGAGATGAATACGAAGTATTGTACGACAATTTAATCATCACAATTTGTTGAGAAGTATCGAGTGAATACTCTTTAATTATCAATCTCATATTTGTTTTATAGTTAGTTAGTTGTTAGTAAACGCAAATATATATCATATATTTATTAATTATGTTTCTTTTTAAACAAAAAAATGCAACACTTTTATTTTGTTGCATTTTTGTCTATAATTTTACTTACAAACTTTTATTAAATATTCACCATACCCACTTTTCTTCAGTGGTTCTGCAATATTCATTAATTCTTCTTTTGTAATGTATCCCATACGATAAGCTACTTCTTCGATTGCGCCAATTTTCAACCCTTGACGTTCTTCGATCACTTGTACAAACTGCCCAGCTTGCATCAACGAATTAATCGTTCCGGTATCTAACCAAGCTGTTCCACGATCGAAAACACCAACTTTTAATTTACCTCTTTTTAAATATTCGGCATTGATATCTGTGATCTCTAATTCGCCACGTGGAGAAGGTTTGATATTTTTTGCAATTTCTACCACATCATTGTCATAGAAATACAAACCTGGTACTGCATAATTTGACTTGGGTTCAGTTGGTTTTTCTTCAATTGAAACAACTTCATTTTGCTCGTTAAATTCAACTACTCCGTATCGTTCGGGATCGCTCACCTGATAAGCAAAAACCAAGCCACCATCTGGATCTGCTGAATCTTGTAATAATTTAGACATTCCAGAAGCGTAAAATATATTGTCACCCAAGATTAAGGCTACTTTATCATTTCCAATAAATTCTTCTCCCAAAATAAAGGCTTGTGCCAATCCATCTGGACTTGGTTGTTCTTTATACGAAAATTTACATCCGATTTGAGAGCCATCGCCTAATAATTTTTCGAAATGAGGTAAATCGTGAGGCGTAGAAATAATCAAAATTTCGTTAATCCCTGCCAACATCAACGTTGACAATGGATAATAAATCATTGGCTTATCGTAAACAGGCATCAATTGTTTACTTACCGCTAATGTTAACGGATGTAAACGTGTCCCTGATCCTCCTGCTAAAATTATTCCTTTCATTTTATTTATTTTATGGTTAGATGGTTAAAGGGTGAACGTGTGAACTTGTAAACGTGTGAACGTGTAAACTTGTGAACTTGTAAACGTGTGATCATGTGAACTTGTAAACGGGTGAACGTGTAAACTTGTGAACTTGTAAACGTGTGATCATGTGAACTTGTAAACGGGTGAACGTGTAAACTTGTAAACTTGTGAACTTCTTCACTTCTTCACTTGTCAAATTGTAAACGTGTGAACTTGTCAAATTGTAAACTTGTAAACTTGTAAACTTGTAAACTTGTTAACTCTTTCACTTCTTCACTCCTTCACTTCTTCACTTGTTCACTTGTTAACTTCTTCACTTGTTAACCTTCTTCAATATCCCTTTTCAATGATTCTATTAATTTTAAGAGCATTCTTTTGATGTGTAAAAATTGTGTATCAAAATCATCTAAATTACTTATATAATTTAATCTTTTAGATATTTCTAATTGTGTTTCAATTTCATTCAATGAGCCTAAAGCGATGTACAAAAAATGAATAAATTCTTTTTTACTTTTTCTTCCAGCTCCTTCCGCAATATTAGAAGGGACAGATACTGATGCTCTTCTTAATTGGTTTGTCAAACCAAATTGCTCTTCTTTTGGGAAGCAATCTGTAATAGAATAAATATTTGTGACCAGATCTAATGATTTCTGATATACTAATAAATCCTTATGGCTCTTCATCTATTGTATTTTATGTGAAACTTGTGAACTTGTGAACGTGTGAACGTGTAAACTTGTGAACTTGTGATCATGTGAACTTGTGAACTTGTAAACGTGTAAACTTGTGATCATGTGAACTTGTAAACGTGTGAACTCTTCACTTCTTCACTTGTTAACCTCTTCACTTGTTAACTTCTTCACTTCTTCACTTGTCAAATTGTAAACGTGTAAACTTGTTAACTCTTTCACTTCTTCACCTTGTTCACCTCTTCACTTGTTAACTCCTTCACTCCTTCACTTGTTAACCTCTTCACTTCTTCACTTGTTAACTCCTTAACTTCTTCACTTGTTAACCTCTTCACTTGTTCACTTGTTAACTTTTTCACCTTAAACTCTCCAAACGACTGTGCTTCTTGATCCTTTTCAGAAATTATCATTTTATCTGTTGGAATTTGCCAATCTATATTCAGTTCGATGTCTAAAGGATACACGCCATCTTCAGACGCTTTGTTGTACCCATTATCGCATTTATAGAAAAATGTTGCTGTTTCTGAAATCACCGAAAAACCATGTAAAAAGCCTCTCGGAATAAACAATTGTTTTTTATTTTCTGCTGATAATTCTACTGCGACAGCTTTTCCATAGGTTTCTGAACCTGGACGTACATCTACTGCGACATCAAGCACAGCTCCTTCTACCACACGTACTAATTTTGCTTGTGCGTACTCTCCTGCTTGCATATGTAAACCACGAACAACGCCATAAGATGAACGAGACTGATTATCTTGAACAAAGTGTGGTTTATATCCTAAAATTTCTTCCAACTTTCCTTCGTTATACGATTCGAAGAAATACCCTCTCGAATCTTCAAAAACAATTGGTTCTAAAATAAAACAACCTTTTAATTTTGTTTCTATCGCTTTCATTATAGTCGTTTATCAACTTCTTCTTTAGGCAAAGCCCCTTTTACATCATAAATCACACCATTTTCTTTTAAATAATCAGTTAACTGAAGATTTAAAAATTCGTCGTGTGAAACTGTTAGAATGATGGCGTCGAATTGGTGAACTTGTGAATTGGTGAACTGGAAAACCTGATCCAATGTATTACAAAAAGTTATTCCGTATTCATGGTTTACCTCATCCGGGTTAGCCCAAGGGTCTAACGTTGTCACCTCTATTCCATATTCTTCTAAAGCATGAATCACATCAATTGCTTTTGAATTACGAATATCAGGGCAATTTTCTTTAAAGGTAATTCCTAAATTTAGAATTTTTGCGCCTTTTACTTTGATATCGTTGTGAATTAACAATTTAACAACCTGAGAAGCTACAAACGCTCCCATAGAATCATTCAATCGTCTTGCTGCTAAAATTAATTCAGAATAATATCCAATTTCTTGTGCTTTTTGAGCCAAATAAAATGGATCAACACCGATACAATGTCCACCAACCAAACCTGGTTTGAATGGTAAAAAATTCCATTTTGTTCCAGCAGCTTCTAATACGTCATTGGTATCAATATCCATTAGCGAAAAAATCTTTGATAATTCGTTAATAAAAGCAATATTGATATCACGTTGCGAATTTTCGATGACTTTCGATGCTTCTGCAACCTTGATTGTCGGTGCTAAATGCGTCCCTGCAACAATTACGGATTGATATAAATCGTCAACAATTTTTCCAATTTCTGGCGTTGAACCTGAAGTTACTTTTAAAATTTTCTCAACCGTGTGTTTTTTATCGCCTGGATTAATTCGCTCTGGTGAATATCCCGCATAAAAATCTTGGTTAAACTTCAATCCCGAAGAATGTTCCAATACTGGAATACATTCTTCTTCTGTAACACCTGGATAAACCGTTGATTCGTAAATAACAATATCATTTGGTTTTAACACTTTACCTACCGCTTCCGAAGACTTTTTAAGCGGCGTTAAATCAGGTCGATTATTCTTATCTACTGGCGTTGGAACGGTTACCACATAGATATTAGCGTCTTTGATATCGTCTAAATTAGCTGAACAGAATAAACCATGGGTTGGTTGAGCTGTTGAATCGTTTAATTGATTAATTGGATTCTCAGTAACTAAAACTGATTGCAATACTTCATCAGAAACCTCTAATGTTAAGTCGCGTCCTTGATTTAATTCAGCAATACGTTTCTGATTGATATCAAACCCAACAACAGGGTATTTTGTTGCAAATAATCGAGCCAAAGGTAAACCTACGTAACCTAAACCGATAACTGCTATTTTATGTTGTTGATTCATTTATTATAATATTTTCTGTACCATTGTACAAAGTTATACACTCCTTTGTCAACCGGATAATGAGGATGATAACCAAATTTATCTTTCAACTCTTGGACATCTGCCCATGTTTGATTGACATCTCCTGCTTGCATCGGATACATTTCTAAAATAGCTTTTTCACCTGTCGAAAACTCAACTTCTTTGATAAAATCCATTAATTGAACAGGTTTACTATTTCCTATATTGTATAATTGGTATTTTTCTTTAATATTTTTATCTTCAAGTATTTTGTCTATTCCTTGAATAATATCATCAATGTACGTGAAATCGCGTGATAAATCCCCGTGATTAAAAACTTTTAAGGGTTGATGATTCAAAATAGCATCTGTAAACAAAAACATGGCCATATCTGGTCGTCCCCAAGGTCCATAAACCGTGAAAAAACGCAAACCTATCGTTTGGAAATTGTATAAATGACTATACGCATGTGCCATTAGCTCATTTGCTTTTTTGGTAGCTGCGTATAAACTAATAGGATGATCAACGTTTTGATTTGTTGAAAAAGGAACATCTGAAGAGTTTCCGTAAATACTTGAACTACTTGCGTACAGTAATTTTTTGACGTTATAATTTCGGCAACATTCTAAAATATTTAGAAAACCGACCAAATTACTCTGTCCATAGGCATCAGGATTTTCGATACTATAACGAACACCAGCCTGAGCTGCCATATTAACAACCGCATCAAACGAATATGTTTTAAAAAGTTGAGCCAATGACTCTTTATCTTCTAAATTCATTCGATAGAAAATCATCTTTTCTTCGTATTTAGAAGAAAGAACTTTCTGCCCAAAATTTGAAGCAAATTCTTGAGAAATTCCTAATTCGTGTAATCGATCATATTTTAACTGAACGTCATAATAATCGTTGATATTATCAATTCCAACAACTTGAATATCTTTTTCGATTAGTTTTTCAGCTAAATGATAACCTATGAAACCGGCTACACCAGTTATAAGTACTGTTTTCATTACTTCTCTTTTTCGGAGGTTGCGACCACTTTTCTTAATCCTGAACTAGAGAAGCGGTGTGTACGCTTGTTGTAGTAAATCTGAATATTATTATCTAAACAATATTGTTTTCCTGTAAAGTCAATGTTTCGGTATTCTTCCCCTATAATTCTAACATTTACGGGTAAAGCACTTAACATATCAAACAAATCTTGTTCTGTTTCGTATGGAATAATTTCGTCCACATAACGACATCCTTCTAACTGTATATAGCGTTCTACGATAGATTGTGTTGGACTGTTTTTAGAAGGGTCTACTGCTGCAGGATCTGTATTAAGACCTACAATCAAATAATCGCATTGTCGTTTGGCTTCTTCGAGCATCATCACATGTCCTGCATGAAGTAAGTCAAATATTCCGAAAGTAATTCCAGTTGTCATTTATAATACTATTGTTGGAAAGGCAAATTTAGGTAATATTTTGAATTATTGTTAAGGAATTGTACAATAAAAAAAGTCTCTCAAATTTGAGAGACTTACACTTATATCAATTCTGAATTTCTTTTTTCTAAATGGGTGTAAACATTCTTTACTTCCTGCGAATATTCTTTTTGTAGAATTAAATTCGCTGTTGGGGTATTCACAAAAATACAATTCTGAAGCCCTACAAAGGATGTATACACATCTGTTCCAATCACCATGTTTCCACTACGGTCGACATAATGTCCGTTCATCACAAAATAATCATACAAGGATTCGAAAGAACCTAAATCATTCCAAACAAATTTTGCTGGAACTACTTTTATCTTCTTGCTTCGTTCCATTACGGCGTAATCGATGCTATTTGATGGAATATTCATCGAAAGTTCTTCGTTCAATTCTCCATTTACATTTTCGTTCCAAGCCTCGACAGAAGTTTCATAAATTTCTTTTTCAAACTTCTTCAACTCTTTTAGCAACACTATTGCTTTGAAACAAAACATTCCACTGTTCCACAAAAAATTTCCTTGCTCGATAAAATCTTGTGCGGTAATATGATTTGGTTTTTCACGAAACGATAACACAGTGTCTCCTTTGTGTTCGATATAACCATAACCTGTTTCTGGACGTGTTGGATGCACCCCAAAGGTTACAATATGGTCATTCTGTGCTAAATCGATTGCTCTATTCATCGCTTCTTGATAAGCTGCTGTATCTTCGATCAAATGATCTGAAGGGGTCACAATCAATAGATCATCTTCGTCAACCGCCAAAGCCGCAAACGCAATTGCCGCTGCTGTATTGCGAGGGACAGCCTCTACAATTTTTGTGTATTCAACATCCATCTTATCGAGCACTTCTTGACTCAAATGATCGTTATCCTTGTTTCCTATGACCATCAACTTATCTGCAATAGGACGATTGCGCTGAATCGTTAACTCAAATAAAGATTGCTCATTAAACAGAGGTAAATATTGTTTTGGATGACTTTTTCGTGAAAGTGGCCAAAGTCTACTCCCAACACCACCAGATAAGATCACATTATAAATACACATAAATTCTTCTAATTCGAACTTGTAAAGATATTAAATCAAATCATTATAGAAAATTATTGAAATTAAATTTAATGTAAATTTAATAGGAAACTGATCTAATAAAAGAAAAAAATCCTGCTCAATTGAGCAGGATTTTTATATTAAATTCATTTTGAATCTTAAATCATCGAAATACGAAGTGTATTGGTAATTCCTTTTTCAAACGCTGGCATAGCATTCAAATTGATGATGTAATCACCATATTCTACATAACCTGCATTCTTCGCTAAGATATTTACCTCTGTTACCGTTTGATCCGTAGATGTATCGCGAGGATCGTAATTAATCGATTTTACACCCCATAACAAATTCAACATACGGTTGATTCGTTTACTTGGATTAAACACCAAAATAAATGAATTTGGACGATGAGAAGAAATTTGAAAAGCTGTATAACCAGAATACGTCAACGTTGCAATTGCTTTTGCTCCTGTATCTTCTGCCATTTTAGCTGCATTGTAACAAACCATATCGGTTACAAAACGTTCGTTTTTAACTTTTGGTTTGTGTTCTGGTACATGTACGTGCTCATCATCTTCAACAGTTTGAAGAATTTTCGTCATTTTCTCAATCACTTGAACAGGGTATTGACCAACAGATGTTTCACCTGATAACATAACCGCATCTGCTCCATCAAAAACGGCATTTGCAACGTCAGAAACTTCGGCACGAGTTGGCGTTAAACTCGAAATCATAGTTTCCATCATTTGAGTTGCTACAATAACTGGTTTACGCGCTAATTTTGCCTTATCAATTAATTGTTTCTGTGCTTTTGGAACGATTTCAAATGGAACCTCAACTCCTAAATCACCACGAGCAACCATTAATCCATCCGAAAACTCTAAAATATCTTTAATATTTTCTAAAGCCTCAGGCTTTTCAATTTTAGAAATAATTGGAATTTTTAATGTTCCATGTTCTTTGATAAAATCAGATAAATCTTTTACATCTTGTCCCGAACGAACAAAAGATAAGGCAAACCAATCGACACGATTTTCGATTGCGAACTTTGCATCTTCTTTATCTTTTTCCGTTAAAGCTGGTAAAGAAATATTGGTGTTTGGTAAATTAACTCCTTTTTTAGAACGCAATGGCCCTCCTTGTATTGTTTCAGCTTTTACAGTATCTGTACCATTTGTCTCGATAACTTTGAAGATTAATTTTCCGTCATCAATCAAGATGTTTTCACCCACTTGCACGTCTTGTGCAAACTTTTGGTAGGTCATAAAAACTTTCTCTTTTGTTCCTACAACATCCTCATTGGTGAAAGTTAAAATTTCTCCTGGATTGATGACAAAATCTTCGTGTTCCATTTTCCCAATACGCAATTTTGGACCTTGTAAATCCGCTAATACTGCTGTATTGTATCCGTGATCATTATTTAATTGATGAATGATTTCTATCTTACGTTTCACATCCGCATAATCGGCGTGCGAAAAGTTGATACGGAACACATCTGTTCCTTTTTTCATCATTTCTAGTATAATTTCTGGACTATCAGTTGCTGGACCTAATGTTGCAACAATTTTCGTCTTTTTAAGAAATTGTTTATCGTAAATCATATTTTTCCCTTTTTTTATGCACAATATTTTGTTAGAAAACCAATCTATCAGCTGTACTGATTAAATCGATATCTATTTTTTTAATTAATTTAATAAAATCTTTTTCTACAAATGGAAGTGGAAGATTCTCTATCTCATCTTCCCAGCCAGACACTTTGACAATGTAGTTGCAATCCTTGTAATTAGGCACAAGAATAATGCTCTCTTTGAAAAGATTTGATAAATCTACTTCAATTTTTTTAGAATCGGATTGATTTGGGATATTTTTAATGATATGATAATCTATCTTATTGGTTTCATCTATCCATTCGTATGTTTCGAAAAAATAGGTATGATCATCTAACCAAATATCCAAATCATTGATACGTTGAAAACGCGTATCATAAGTAGAATTGAGATGGAAAATAAATTGTGTCGAAGTATTAAAGCTTGAATTTACGCCTATTAGATGGAAATCTATCCACTCATCATATAAGAGTAACTCTGCCATTCTTCTATACTTTTTCTATTTTCTTTTGTAGTGAATAATACGCGCGTTTTGCGGCACTTTCTTCTGCTTTTTTCTTTGAAGTTCCTCTCCCCTTCGAGATAACTTTATCGTTAAGACGGATAACGGATACAAAGACCTGAAGATCTTCTGCATTTTGCTCCTCAAATGTATTGAATCTTATTGTATTTCTCGTTTTTTGACTCCACTCCAAGATCAACGATTTGTGACTTGTTATGGTATGTTCCAAACGATCTAAATCCGCATAAGGGTCAATAATTTTGATTTGAATAAATTTTTGGACTGCATCTATTCCTCCATCTACATAAATTGCACCGACTAAAGCTTCTAACATATCACCATTGACGTCTTCCCCCAAATTGTTGTGATTGTTCATAGGATCTAAATAATCCAACAGACCAAGTTGTTTTGACACAGCGTTTAATTGCTTGCGTGAAACAATTTTAGAACGCATTTTTGTCAAATACCCTTCTTGTTGATCTGGTGCTTTATAGTACAAATGTACTGCGGTAGAAGCACCAAGTAATGCATCTCCTAAAAACTCTAATCTTTCAAAATTGATACTGTTTCCATTTTCATCTTTTTTTTGCGCTGATCTGTGGGTAAATGCTTCTTTAAACACCTCAATATTTTGAGGGGTATACCCCAGGGTCTCGTTCAAAAATTTCAAAAAAGGATCAGATGAATTTGAATCATCACGATGATTTTTAAAAGAAAATAATTTTTTTAAGAAAGACATTACTTATACTTCTTAAATATCACACACGCATTGTGACCACCAAAACCAAAAGTATTACTCAATGCATAATCCACATTTTTCTCTTTTGCTTTGTTAAATGTATAATCAATTTTAGGATCAAGATTTTCATCATCCGTAAAATGATTAATTGTTGGTGGAACAATACTGTTATTGATAGCTCCAATAGCCGAAATCGCTTCAATAATTCCAGCACCACCTAATAAGTGACCTGTCATTGATTTAGTTGAATTGATTTGAATATTGTACGCATGTTCTCCAAATAATTTTTGAATCGCTTTAGATTCTGCAATATCTCCTAATGGTGTAGATGTTCCGTGCATGTTGATATGATCTACGTCTTCTACTTTGATATTTGCGTCTAATAAAGCTTCTTTCATCACATTTAAAGCGCCAATTCCTTCTGGATGTGGTGCTGTAATATGATGAGCATCTGCTGTCATCCCTGTTCCTACTAATTCAGCATAAATTGTAGCTCCACGTGCAATTGCATGTTCGTACTCTTCTAAAACAATACATCCAGCGCCTTCACCCATTACAAAACCATCGCGGTCTTTGTCAAATGGTCTTGAAGCCGTTTGTGGATCATCGTTTCGTGTAGATAACGCATGTAATGCATTGAAACCTCCAATGCTTGATGCTGTAATCGCAGCTTCTGACCCTCCTGTTACTATTGCTTCTGCTTTTCCAAGTCTTAATAACATGAATGCATCAATAATTGCATTTGTTGAAGAGGCACATGCCGAAACAGTTGTATAATTAGGTCCCATAAGACCAAATTCCATTGAAATATGACCAGGTGTGATATCTGCAATCATCTTAGGGATAAAGAAAGGATTGAAACGTGGTGTTCCATTTCCTGTTGCGTAATTCGAAACTTCTTCTTCAAAAGTTTTAATTCCACCAATACCAGATCCCCATATAACACCGATACGCTCTTTGTTTACGTTAGTAGCATCTAAGATCCCACTGTGTTTGATAGCTTCTCTTGCAGCCACAATCCCCAATTGGGCACAACGATCAATCTTGCGCGCTTCTTTTCGATCAAAATGATCTTCAATGTTGAAGTTTTTGATCTCACAAGCAAATTGTGTCTTAAAAAGAGTTGCATCAAAAAGCGTAATAGGCGCGGCGCCACTTACACCATTCACTAATCCTTTCCAGTATTCTTGGTAAGTATTTCCGATTGGTGTTAGCGCGCCTAAACCTGTTACTACTACTCTTTTTAATTCCATAAAAATTAAGGAACTATTACTTGTTTAAGTCTTCGATGTATGTCACAGCTTGACCTACTGTAGAAATTTTCTCTGCTTGATCGTCTGGAATTTGAATATCAAATTCTTTTTCGAATTCCATAATTAACTCTACTGTGTCTAATGAATCAGCTCCTAAATCGTTAGTGAAACTTGCTTCAAGCGTTACTTCGCTTTCGTCAACTCCTAATTTATCCACGATAATTGCTTTCACTCTTGATGTAATGTCAGACATAATTTTCTAATTTTAATTGTTGTAAACTACTGCAAAAATATAAAACTTATATTAAA
Source organism: Empedobacter sp. 225-1 (assembly GCF_030328185.1). Taxonomy (NCBI): domain Bacteria; kingdom Pseudomonadati; phylum Bacteroidota; class Flavobacteriia; order Flavobacteriales; family Weeksellaceae; genus Empedobacter; species Empedobacter sp. 225-1. Next base: position 25,407 of record NZ_JACALO010000007.1, read on the forward strand.
TACAAGCTTTTTTTTATATGCATGCATAAGAACTTGCAAATATAGGGTGAATAATTATTCACGAAAACGTTTAAGTGAATGACATAAGTCAAATTTTTCACGCTTTTTTTTATTGTAACTTTGTGCAAAGTTTTTACCTTTAATATTTTAAAAATACTATAAAATCACAAAAATGAGCATAGAATTGGCATCTTACGGAATAAAAAATTCCAAAATTAACTATCAATTATCTCCTGAAGAACTTACCAAGAAAATGGTAGAATTAGGACAGGGAGAAATCACATCTTCTGGCGCTATTAATATGCTAACAGGAGAATTTACAGGGCGTTCACCAAAAGACCGTTTCATTGTAAAAGATGATATTACGGCTGATAACGTTTGGTGGGATGGAAATACAAATATTCCTTTTGATTCTGATAAGTTTGACGCTTTATATGATAAAGTAGTTGAGCACTTAAGCAACCGCGAAATTTATGTACGCGATGCTTTTGCTTGTGCAGATGACGCCTACAAAACTAAAATTAGAGCAATTACAGAAACACCTGCTGCTAATTTATTTATCTACAACATGTTTATTCGTCCAACAGAAGAAGAATTAAACAACTTCGGAGATTCTGAATGGACAATTATAAATGCGCCAACTTTTGTTGCTGATGCAGACCAAGATGGTACAAGACAACACAATTTCTCTATCTTAAACTTCAAACGTAAAATCGTTTTGAATGGTGGAACTGGTTACACAGGAGAAATGAAAAAAGGAATTTTCTCTGCTTTAAACTTTATCTTACCGGTATTTAGAAACACATTACCAATGCATTGTTCTGCGAACTCTGGTGAAAACGGAGATACTGCCATGTTCTTTGGGTTATCTGGTACAGGAAAAACAACCTTATCTGCTGATAAAAACAGACGTTTAATTGGGGATGATGAACATGGTTGGACTGAAGACAATACTGTATTCAATTTTGAAGGTGGTTGTTATGCTAAAGTAATCAACTTATCTGCAGAAGGAGAACCAGAAATTTTTGCAGCAATTAAAGAAGGGGCGTTATTAGAAAACTGTAAGTTAGTTCCAGGAACAAACGAAGTTGACTTTACGGATACCTCAATTACAGAAAACACACGTGTTTCTTATCCGATTGATTACATCGAGAATATTGCAGTTCCATCTGTAGGAAAAAATCCTAAAAATATTTTCTTCTTATCATTTGATGCTTTTGGTGTTTTTCCTCCAATCGCTAAATTAAACCCAGATCAAGCAGCTTATTTATTTATCTCAGGATATACTTCAAAAGTGGCTGGTACAGAAGCTGGTGTTACAGAACCACAAACGACATTCTCTACATGTTTTGGTGCGCCATTTATGCCTTTACACCCAACAAAATATGCTGAAATGTTAAGCGACAAAGTAGAAAAAACTGGCGTTAATGTTTGGTTAATTAACACAGGTTGGAATGGTAAGAAAGAACGTATGTCTTTAAAAGATACTCGTGCAGTGATCAATGCAGCATTAAATGGAGATTTGGATAACGCGGCGTTTAAAAAGGATCCATACTTCGGATTTGAAGTTCCAGTTGCAATAGATGGTGTTTCATCAGAAAAATTAAATCCTGCAACTTCATTTGCAACAGAAGAAGCGTATGAAGAAAATGCGAAAGTATTGGCAGCTAAATTCAAAGAAAACTTCAAAAAGTTCGAAGAATTTGCGAATGCTGATTTATTAGCTGGAGGACCAACAATTTAAGGTTGAAATTAAGATTGAGATTAAGATTGAGATTAAGACAAAGTTTTAGCTCATTTTGAAAATCAGAAATAAATACAAAACCGAGCAAATTGCTCGGTTTTTTTATGTTTTAAATTTTTTAAAAAGATATAATTCATCTTAATTCTAGATACACTTTTTATAAATTTCATTTCTAAAAATCACTCAAATTGACAAATTTTCATTCAGATTTACAATAGAAAAATTACATTTTCAAATAAAATTCTTTTGTTAAATTAATGTAATCTTCGGTATATTGATGACGTTCGACTTCGATGATTAACTCATTTTCAAGGCATTTCTTGTCATGAAAACTAAATTCTAATAAAACACGTTTGGTTGCAGTAGTTGCATTTCCTTTTACATAGACTGTTTTTGATCGTTTTAAGTTGTTTTGCGAAGCAATTTTACAAAAAGCACCCATTTGATCGTAAGGTATAATAAAACTCGCTGAACCGTCTTGTTGAAGCAATTCAGTCGTTTTTTTGATTAGCTCTTCAAATGTTAAGGTTTCTTGTTGTCGCGCTTGTTTTCGCGCATCAAATTCAACCGTGTCATTTACTATGAAAAATGGTGGATTGCTTACGATCAAGTCATATTTTTGATCTGTAGAATACGCTTGAAGTGATGCATTAAAAACCGTTAATCGCTCAGAAAAAGTTGCAAGTTCAAAATTTTCTTTTGCTTGTATAAAAGCATTTATATCAATTTCGATAGCATCAATTGTTGCATGTGGAAAACGTTGGGCTAACATCAAGGAAATTAATCCTGTTCCAGTGCCAATATCTAATATATTTTCGCCCGTTTCTAAAGTTGACCAAGCGCCAAGCAAAACACCATCTGTGCCAACTTTCATTGCCGTTTTATCTTGAAAAATATCGAATTGTTTAAAACGAAAAGGTTTTCTATTCATTATATGGAATCAATATGTAGAATGTTGTGCCAACAGAAATTTCGGTTTCGAAACGAATGGTTCCATCGTAATCGTCAATAATTTTTTTCACCATTGGCAAACCGATTCCCATTCCACTGTTTTTTGTTGTAAATTTTGGAATAAAAATAGCGTCCTGAGATTCTACTGGAATTCCGTCTCCATTGTCTTGAATGGTGATATGAAGAAAATCTTTAACCAACGCCACATCTACTCTCACTTTTGCTGTTCGAGATTGTGGTATAGACTGAAAAGCATTCTTGGTAATATTGGTGATAATTCGATTCAAATATTGTTTATCAAAACGCATCATGATGATGTTTGGCGAATAATTAAATTCGATAAATTCCATCGGAAATACAAAAAGGGTATTTTTTATAACATCAACAACATCTATTTTTTCGTCTTTACGAGAAGGCATTTTAGCAAAATCAGAAAAGGCTTCAGTTATTGCCGAAATCGTATCAATTTGTTGCAATAAAATATTCCCTGTGCGCATTGTTTTCTCTTCGAGATCAGGATCATTGATATCAAATCTTCTCATGTGATTTTGAATCATTAATCGCATTGGAGTTAATGGATTTTTGACCTCATGAGCCACTTGTCTTGCAAAATCTCTCCACGCTTCTTCACGTTCTTGTTTGGCCAACAAATCGGATTGTTCTTTTAATCGAAATAACATATCGTTATAGGAATCAACCAAGACTTTAATCTCGTCATTTCCATCGTAACGAATCGGCATATTGTTGACAATTACTTCTGTTTCTCGAATACGATCTGCAAACGACCAAAGTTTATTCAATGTACGTTTAGTTACAAAATAGACGGCTAATGTTCCGAATAAAAGAATTACACCAAAAGCCAATCCATAACTTCCAATTAAGGTAAACATGTCTTGCTGTAAAAAATCTTGGTTGGATTGATAAGGTAAACAAAGAATGGCAATGTTCTCATTGTAATAATTCTTGATATTACTATACGATGAATAGATATCACTCTCGTCATTTGAATCTTTATTCGTTACAATAAAATCATTTGAATCTTTGAGTTTATCGAGTATCTTTTGCGGTAAAACATCATAAGTTGTCGATACAGGTTGAGTTGTAAGGATTTTATTTCCACGCAAATCGTAAACCACAATATCTGTTTTGTTGATATCTCCAATGCGAAGAAAACCATCTTCTAATAGGTTATGAATATTATCCTTGGTTGCAATTCCAGGGTAATTATCCATCTCATAATCTATCGCAGCTTCTACTGCTCTTACCTTTCTTTTAAGAATATCTTCGTGATATTGTTTGGTTTGATCATTGAAATGATTAGCAGTAATCAATAAAATTGCGCCTGCTGTAAATAACAAAATCGTTACCATGTAAATGATAATACGAACAGGTAGCGATAAGTTATTTTTTCTTGTAATCATTTTTATTTTTGAAATAATCTTTTGACGTATTTTCCTAAGATATCAAATTCTAAATTTAAGGTATCTCCAACTTTCACTTGATTGAGATTTGTAAATTCCCAAGTGTACGGAATAATTGCTACCGAAAATTGACCAACTTTACTATCTACAACGGTTAAACTAATTCCATTTAGACAGATCGAACCTTTTTCTACAGTTACATTTCCAGACGATGCTTCGTCATAGGCTACGGTAACAAAAAAACTTCCGTTTTGATTTTCAATAGAAACTACTTTTCCTGTTTGATCTACATGTCCTTGAACAATATGACCGTCTATGCGACCATTGAATTGCAAACATCGTTCTAAATTGAGAAAATCGCCTTCTTTTAAGGTGTTAAAGTTTGTTTTTTGTAGTGTTTCCTCTATAGCTGTGACTTTGTAAAGACCATCTTTAAAATCAACAACTGTTAAACAAACTCCATTGTGTGCTACACTTTGATCTATTTTTAGTTCATCACAAAAATCAGCTTCAATCCATAAATGTAAATTAGATTGATCTTTCTCTGCTTTTACAAGCTTTCCAACTCCTTCAACGATTCCTGTAAACATGATGTTATTTTTGGTGAAAGTAATAATTAATTCTAAAATTATAAAATGAAAAAGGGATGATTTTAAAACATCACCCCTTTAATTATTGATCTAAATATTTATTTTACTCAACTGTAACTGATTTTGCCAAGTTACGAGGCTGATCTACATTTTTACCTAATTTTACAGCAATCCAATAAGATAATAATTGTAATGGAATAGCTGTTAAAATTGGAGAAAACTCTTCTGCCGTTTCTGGGATTACAACATAATCATCTGCCATTGCAGTAACTTGTTCATCGCCTTCGTTTACAATTGCAATTACTTTTGCACTACGAGATTTAATTTCTTGAATGTTAGAAACTACTTTTTCGTAATATCCTTTTTTCGTTGCAATAACAATAACTGGCATATTTTCATCCAACAATGCGATTGGTCCGTGCTTCATTTCTGCTGCAGGATACCCTTCTGCGTGGATGTAAGAAATTTCTTTTAATTTTAATGCACCTTCTAAGGCTGATGGGAAGTTATACCCACGACCTAAATAAATTGCATTTCTATTGTCTTTGTATTTTTCGGCAATTTTATCGATAACGCCTTCGCAATTATCTAAAATTTGTTGCACTAATTCTGGAATACGCTCTAATTCGTGTGTTAACAAGTTGAATTTCTCTGCTGATAATTCACCATTGTGTTTTCCTAATTTTAATGCAATCAATGCTAAAACTGTTAACTGAGCTGTAAAAGCTTTTGTTGAAGCAACACCAATCTCAGGACCTGCGTGTGTATAAGCACCAGCATCTGTAATACGAGCGATAGATGAACCTACAACATTGTTAATTCCGAAGATAAAGGCACCATTTTCTTTTGCTAATTTAAGCGCTGCTAATGTATCTGCCGTTTCTCCTGATTGAGAGATTGCAATTACCACATCATGTTTGTTGATGATTGGATTACGGTAACGGAATTCTGATGCATATTCTACTTCTACAGGAATGCGAGCGAAATCTTCGATCATGTATTCTGCTACTAATCCTGCATGGTAAGACGTTCCACAAGCTACAATAATGATACGTTTGGCATTTAAGAATTTCTCTTGATGATCCCAAATACCTGCCATTTTGATGACACCTTCGTCAACCAATAAACGTCCACGCATTGTATCACGAATAGAACGAGGTTGTTCGTTGATTTCTTTTAACATGAAATGTTCGTACCCTCCTTTTTCGATTGCTTCGATATTTAATTTTAATTCTTGAACATCTAAAGATACCGCTTCATTATTTTTAATTGTACGTACATCAACTGCTTTGTCTAAAGTAATTGTTGCCATGTCTCCGTCTTCTAAATAAACAGCATCTTTCGTAAATTCGATAAACGGAGAAGCGTCAGAAGCTACAAAGAATTCGTTTTCACCAATTCCGATTGCTAATGGAGATCCTAAACGTCCAACAACAATTGTATTTGGTTCTTCTTTGTCTAAAACTGCTATTGCATAAGCTCCAATCACTTCATTAAGCGCTAAACGAACAGCATCTGTTAAATTTAGATTTTGTTCTTCTTGAAATAATTGAATAAAGTTTACTAAAACTTCTGTATCTGTATCACTGTGAAAAACATAACCTTTTTCGATCAACAATTTTTTGATTGATTCATAGTTTTCAATAATACCATTATGAACTAAAACCAAACGTCCACTGTTTGACATATGCGGATGCGAGTTTACATCGTTTGGAACACCATGTGTAGCCCAACGTGTATGACCAATTCCTAAATGAGGTGTTTTATCTAAATTTGATGATTTTTCTTCTAAATCAGAAACTTTTCCTTTTGTTTTTACTAATTCAAAATCAGTACCAGTAGAAAGGACTAAGCCAGCACTATCGTAACCACGATACTCTAATCTTCTCAATCCATTTATAATAATTGGATACGCTTCGCGATGACCAATATATCCTACAATTCCACACATAATGTTATATAGTATTTTAAGTTAAATTGTTATTTTTTTGAATAATATACTAATAGTTTTAATTTTTTAGCATCATTTTCTGTGTTATTCCCGTGCAATACAATTCTATACGGATTGTATGCTCTATTATTTTGGAATGGGTTTGTACTATTGATAGTTGTCGCATCAGAAACAGAAGTGATAAAATTACCCAATGTAATGTACATTGTTTGGTCTTTAAATTCATTTCCTTTTTCTAACATACTTTTCAGATGTTTTGTGATATCAATTGTATAAAACTCTGTTTTTCCTTTTACTTGAGGATTAAAGTGTACAGAAAGTGGATACGAATTATAAAATTCTAAAACATCTGCATATAATTCATTAACAATTTTGTCCTCTTTTTTGTAGTTATTCCAAGCAGTTATATACGGTGGTTTTGGAAAACCATATGATTCATCTATATAAAATTTCAATTTGGCACCAAGAATAGCAATATCACTTTTCGACATTTCTGTCTTCAATTCATCTAACTGTTGGGTGTTGAATTTTAATTTCGCATAGTTACCACTCATTCCACTCAAAAACAATCTTGCATCACCCTTTATAGAGTCTGGTTGAACTGTTGAATAAGTAGAACCTGCTATATTATTTACAATTTGAGAAGCAATTACATTTGAGTTATTCGCTGTACCTGAATTCCACTGATTAGAGAAATCAAAATCATAGGTTGCGTCCAAACGTTCTTTGTATTCTTTATCTGTATCTTTTTTAGGTGTTGGATTTTTGTATGAATAATACATTTTTAAATCCATTTTATTTGGATTAAAATTGATGATAAATCCATCCGTTTCTTCAACAGAAAATTCTAACCCTTTGATGTTTTCACGAATAAATGTTGCATAATCAGAAAGCAATCCTGTTTTAGCATTCTTGATGATTTTTTCGTCAAAATAATCTTTATCTAAAGAGACTTTGTAACCTACTGCTTCTTCCGAAATATTAGTTGTTCCTGTTTTTTGTTTTACAACTTTACTCACCACTGTTTTTCCAATTTTAGCAGTCCCAATCACTCTCGAATTGGCATCTATTGGCGATTCTGAACCATCTAATTTAGAAAAATACTTTGAGTCTCGATATAAAACCGTATTAATGTCTTTAATTTTCAACGTCATCTCCAAATCCTTTTTTCCATACAAGGAATCAACAGCGTATTTTGTTGTAATTTGGATTGTATCTGTATCTTCTGGTTTCTCTCCTGGTTTAGACAAGTTGATTGTGTCCTTAGAAATAGGATCTTTTGTAGAATTGTAATAAACAGGGATGATAAGATTGACAGAATCTACTTTTGGCTCTGTACCAAAATCTTGGTCTCCAATAGAAGTAGGTCTAAATTGCGTATAAAACTTTGATGCAGTCGAGCCAAAAATTGGTTCATTGTACACACCAAAAGCCCCATTTTGCAATACAAATCTATCAGATCGAATCGTATCAAAACTTGCATTAAACGCTAATACATCTAACGATTTCACATTCCCATCAGCTTCTCCTCCAATAACATTGTTATCTAATTCTAATGTTTCGTTTTCACAAGAAACCATTGTTCCCATTCCAATCATCATTGCAACAGATACAGAAAGGACATTCAAAAATTTTTTCATTAATCTCAACGGATTTTAATTAGAGTTCATTACTTCCTCAAGATAAAAGTTGTTGTACACTTCTTTTGCTTGCTCTTTTGAGCAATAATCTAATAGAGGAATATTTTGTTGGTTGATATAGTTTTTGACATCTTCTGGAATTATCTCTTCTCCTCTCGCTACAGCATCTGCGTATTCTAAAGAAGCTTGAATCATTCCTAAATGAGTCGGTTTTTCTAAGTATTGTTTTACTTCCCCTTCTACTTTATCGAAGGCTAATTTATTGATTAATCCATTATCCAATTCTCCATCAAATGCATTGTCAAATAGTGAAACTACTACTTTCGCATCTTGAAAAAATGGATCATCCGAATAATATTTCTTTAGGTACAATGGTACTAAACTTGACATCCATCCCATAACGTGAACTACGTCTGGTTTCCAGTTTAATTTTTTTACTGTCTCTAAAACTCCTTTTGCGAAGAAAATCGAACGCTCATCATTATCAGAAAACAAATCATTTCCTTCTCCATAAACTTCTTTACGTTTAAAATATTCTTCGTTATCGATAAAATACACTTGTAGTCGCTCTCCTGGTACAGATGCTACTTTAATGATTAAGGGTTGATCCAAGTCATTAATAATCATGTTCATACCTGAAAGTCGTATTACTTCATGTAATTGGTGTCTTCTTTCATTAATTGCTCCAAATCTTGGCATAAAGATTCTTACATCTGCGCCATTACTTTGCATGATTTTTGGCAAATCTAATGCTTGAGAAGACATCGGATTTTCAGGAAAATAAGGTACCATTTCTGTTGTTACATACAATATGCGCTTTCCTTCCATAATTTCTACTCTCTTTTCCTAATGAATAATAAGGCACAAATTTACAAAAAAATGTTGATATATTATTTGCTTATAGTAGCTTTGCCGGATATTAGTTTTTTTTTAACAAATCAGTGGAATGGTTGTATTTAACGAAAAGGAAAAATTAACTCCCGTAATCGTCGAGTTAAAAAACCAAAACAAAACCATCGGGTTTATCCCTACAATGGGCGCTTTGCACGAAGGGCACATGTCTTTAGTAAAAGCTTCTAAGGCTCAAAATGACTACACAATTGTAAGTATTTTTGTCAATCCAACACAATTTAATAATCCAGAAGATTTAGCAAAATATCCTCGAACTGAGGAAAGTGATAAGGAATTGTTAATGAAAAATGGTTGTGATTTTGTCTATATGCCAACAGTAGAGGATTTATACGAGTCAAATGAAGGTGCAAAACATTACGATTTCGGAACGATTGACAAAGTCATGGAAGGTTCTTCTCGTCCAGGACATTTTGATGGTGTTGCAACAATTGTTTGCAAATTATTCAAAGCCGTTCAACCAACAAGAGCATATTTTGGAGAAAAAGATTTTCAACAAATTCGTATCATTCAAGAAATGGTAAAACAAGAGAATTTGGATGTCGAAATTGTTCCTATGCCCATTCATCGTGCAGATTCTGGTTTAGCTTTTAGTTCGAGAAATGCTCGTTTATCAACACAACAAACAACAGATGCACCACAAATTTTTTCGATTTTATCTAAAGCTGTTCAACTTAAAAACAACGGAAAAGATATAGCTGAAGTGAAAGCATTTGTCGAAAATGAATTTGAAAACTCTCCTTTTGAATTAGAATATTTCGAAATCACAGACGAAGAAACATTGTTGTCTATCAACCGTTTTTCTGAAGCAAAACATATTCGAGGGTTTGTTGTTGCCTATGCAGGCGATGTTCGTTTAATTGATAATATTCAATTCTAAAAAAAACTAAAATATTTGTTCCAAATCCATTGAAAAATATTGGAATAGGTTTTGAAATTTATAAGTTCAATGTAACTTTGCAAAATTATGATGGTAGAAGTTTTTCACTCTAAAATACATAGAGTTAAGGTAACAGACGCAAAACTAAATTATATCGGAAGTATCACAATCGATGAAGATTTGATTGATGCTGCAAATATGGTAGTGGGTCAAAAAGTACAAATCGTTGTTCAAGAAAACGGTGAACGATTTGAAACTTATATTATAAAAGGGAAACGTGGAAGTGGCGAAATTTGTTTGAATGGACCTGCTGCGCGCAAAGTACAAGTTGGTGATACGGTAATCATTATTACCTACGCGATGATGGATTTTGAGGAAGCCAAAACATACGAACCAACAATTGTTTTCCCTAACGACAATAATCGTTTAGATTAAGAAATTAATTTTCAAACATTTATATGAAGAGTAAGATGAAACAATCACTCTTCTTAATCATTGCTTCATTGTTAGCACTCTTTTTTGTGGTAATAACAGTGAGGCAAATTGATTTCGAACGAGTTGCAAACGTTTTAAAAGAGACCAATTACTTTTGGATTTTTGCATCAATGGCTATTAGTATCCTCACCTATTGGATACGTGCCGCTCGTTGGAAACTTCTTCTCAAACCAATGGGGTACAATACCCAAACTTCATCTGGTTTTTGGGCAATTGCCTTTGCTTATTTTATGAATTTAACCATTCCGAGAAGTGGCGAAGTTGCACGAGCAACAAGTTTTTATAAAATGGAAAATGTCCCTTTCGAAAAATCATTTGGTACAGTTGTTTTAGAACGCGTTATTGACCTCTTATTTTTAGGCTTATTTTTCGGATTAACACTTATTTTTAACTACGAGACCTTTATGCGTTTTGTAGAATTAGGAAACAAAGAAAAAGCACATCAACCAACAACAGAACCTTCTTTCTTAAAGTATTACATCGCGATTGGAATTGTTCTTTTTGGAATGATGTTAGTTGCCATTTTCTGGAAAAAAATTATCCAATTGAAGTTTTTCGAGAAAATTAAAACATTTCTTTTAGGACTTTGGGAAGGAATCAAATCAATCTCAAAATTAGAAAGAAGAAGTCTATTTATCTTTTATTCTTTTGCTCTTTGGATTTGTTATTTTTTGATGACCTATTTAGTTTTCTTCGCGTTTCCAGATACAGAAAACTTTGGAATTGCAGAAGGTTTATTTCTTTTAATTGCAGGTTCTTTTGGAATGATTTTGCCCGTTTCTGGCGGATTAGCTTATCCTTACGTCATGTCGATCGCATTTTCAGCAGTGTATCTTGCTAAAGGCGGCGATCAGCACGAAGGACGAGCTATTGGCGACTATTTTGGGTTAATACTTTATATAGCTCAAGTTATTTCGATGATTAGTTTTGGCTTAATCGCGATTTATAAAATTGCAAAAATTCGTCGAGATTCTACTATTTAATCATCTCCAAATATTTGAACGCTTGATCTTCTAATATTTCAGTTATTTTATCATATTTATTTTCTTTTACTAATTTCTCTAACCCGAAATTGTGATAACAATACGTTACATAATCACTGACTTTATTTTCAGGAATATTCAAACTTTCGACAAAATAATTTTTCGTAAAATAGTTTTCTAACTCTTTGATTTTATCTATTCTTTTAAAATATTGATCTTGTTTTTTATCTTTTTTCTTTTGTCCAGAAATTGTTGCTATCCAATTAGATGGGTCTAACAATCCATTGTTATTCAACATTGAAGAGGCATACGGATCGATCTTCCTGAAACGTAAATTGGGATCAATTCCAAGATTCAATCCTTTATACAAATCATCTACTTTATCGTGTTTGAGCTTAATATTATTCTTAAAGTTTTTGTCTAATGTATTAATCCGAGCCTCAGCTAATTCTATTGTTTCAATATTTAAATGAATGGTCAACATTCCTTTTGCTAAAATATCAGCTGTTATTTTGATTGCACGCTCTTTGTAAAAATCGTGCGTAAAAATCAATTCATCTCCAACAGAAGCTTTGATCGAAAACATTCCCTTCGAGTTTGTAAATGCTTTAGCATTAGTCGTTTCGTTGGTAATCAAAATATTCTCAACAATATCTTGTCCCACAATACCATCGTCAATCACCACTTTTCCAGTAATCAAATTGGATTGTGCAAGCGAAAAAATACTGATCAAACTAAAAAATAAGATGTATAAAAATTTATTCATTCTTCGATATTTTTGCTAAATAAATTGGTGATTGTTCTTCTATGACAAAAAGTATTTCATCAAAATTATTACCCCTTAACAACGTTGGAAAATCAAAATTTGAATAACAATAATCTAAAAACTCATTGATTTTTCCTTCTGGAATCTTCAAATCATTAACAAAATAATAAGTCGTATAAAACCTACGAAGCGCAAGCAATTGATCTTCTTTCACTATTTTTAGTGGAACAGAATTTTTAACACGCTTTTTGGGATTTTTGAAAAGATTCATTATTCCCAATAAATTAACTCCTCCAACCTGTTTGATTGTTCGATTGACTATTTCTTCATCATGTTTTAGATTCAATTCAGCTTTAAAATCAAGTGAATTAATTCCCATTTCATCTCCTAATTTTTCTTGAAACGATTTCTCTTTTCCCATATTCCTAAACGCATCTTTATTCAGTTTCTGAATATTCGTTTCAGCTAATTCGATTACTTCTACATTCATGTGAATACTTACAAATCCTTTCGTCATCATAGCTTCAGTAACTTTCAAACTTCGATCTTGAATCCCCAAATGCTTAATGTATAATTCATCATCCAAATTAACATTTATCGAAAATAATCCTTCCGAATTGGCTTTTGCTTTGGCTTTTGTCATTAAATTTTCAACCGTTGCTCCACTCAGATCCATCACTTCATCAGCATCGTCAACCATAATTTTCCCAGTAATTAAGGTTGATTGCGCATAAAGTAAACTACATAAAATGAAAAATAGGTTAAAAAGTAAAGTTCTCATCATTGGCATTCAATTTTCTCTTAAAAATAATCGAGAAAATGATTGTAAATCAATATTTAACTCAACTTTATCTAAAGTAGTTAATTTGTTAAAAAAGTGGACTATCATTAACGTTATTTACTTATTGTATTAAAAAATTTCACAAATAGAACTCCACAGTTTGTCGCACTAAACCATTATTTTTGTGTAAATTTGAAACTATGGCTAAAACAAAAACTACCTATTTCTGCCAAAACTGTGGCACGCAAACCTCACAATGGATGGGACAATGCAAAAGTTGTGGTGAATGGAATACCATTGTTGAAGAAATTGTTGACAAAGGCGAAGAAAAAAAATCGTGGAAAGATAAATCGGATAAAAAAGAGAAAACTTTTGCACTAAATATTCGAGAAATTAATCCGTTGGGAGAAATCCGTATTTCGACTAAAAACCAAGAATTAGACCGAGTTTTAGGAGGCGGAATTGTTCCTGGATCAGTTATTTTGGTTGGTGGAGAACCTGGTGTAGGAAAATCGACCTTAATGCTGCAAGTTGCCTTAAAGTTAGATACGATTAAAATCTTGTATGTATCTGGCGAGGAATCTGTTTCGCAAGTAAAACTTCGTGCCGAACGAATTGGTATCGAATCTGATCAGTGTTTTATTTTACCTGAAACAAATACGCAAAAAATATTTGCACACGCAAAAGAGATTCAACCTCAATTGATCGTTGTAGATTCTGTTCAAACCTTACAAACCACTTATGTAGAATCTTCTCCTGGGAGTATTTCTCAAATTCGAGAAACCACTTTTGAGTTGATTCAGTACGCCAAAGAAACCAACACGCCGATTATTTTGATTGGTCACATCACCAAAGAAGGAGTAATTGCTGGACCAAAAATTTTGGAACACATGGTGGATGTTGTCTTACAATTTGAAGGTGATCGCAACCATATTTATCGAATTTTACGTGCGAATAAAAACCGTTTCGGTTCGACTGCAGAAATCGGAATTTACGAGATGCAAGGTGCCGGTTTGCGCGAAGTCACAAATCCATCCGAAGTGTTGATTACAAAAAAAGACGAATTGTTAAGTGGAAATGCGATTGCAGCCACTTTGGAAGGCGTTCGTCCAATGTTAATCGAAATTCAGGCTTTAGTTTCTACCGCAGTTTATGGAACTCCACAACGGACTGCTACTGGTTTTGACGCGAAGCGATTGAACATGTTGTTGGCTGTATTAGAAAAGCGCGCTGGTTTTCGATTGAATATGAAAGATGTTTTCTTGAATATTACAGGAGGAATTCGTGTAGACGACCCTGCAATTGACTTGGCTGTTATCGCTGCAATTCTTTCTTCGAGCGAAGATTCTGCCGTTCCTGATAACTGTTGTTTTGCTGGCGAAGTTGGTTTGAGCGGCGAAATAAGGGCTGTAAATCGTGTAGAACAGCGTATTACGGAAGCGGAAAAATTAGGATTTGATGTTATATTTGTTTCAAAGTACAACAAAATAAAAGATACAGATTTTGGAATCAGAATTGTCCGAATTTCAAAAGTCGAAGATCTTTACCGTATGTTGTTTCAATAAATTAAAAGTCATCAAATAATTGGATTTACATGTATATTATAGTTTTGTTTCAAACGAAATAATATGAAAAAGCGGATTTTAGTTTATGGATTAGCAACCGTATTGCCAATTTTGGGAATCGCTTATTTTTACGGTTATTACAACAACCAAAGTCCGTTTACAATAAAATGTATGTTTCATGCAATAACTGGCTTATGGTGTCCTGGTTGTGGTGGTCAACGCGCTTTTTATTTATTAACACACGGCCATATTTTACAATCGTTGCGATATAATTTGCTACTCCCCTTTTCGCTATATATTTGCATACGTTTTTATTATTCTATTATCGGAAATATATTTTTAGCGGAACCTTTATCGAGTAAGTTTCATTTTTCAACAAGTTTCGCGCGAAACTTTCTACTCTTTTTATTAATTTATTCGATTTTAAGAAATATTCCTCTTTCACCGTTTATCTATTTAGCACCAGAAGGTTAAATCAAAAAAAATTAAAGGAACTATTCCTCTAATTTTTTTTGATCTGATTGTGTAGCGCTACGCTCCTCACCTTCTTTTAACTCTCCTCGACGTATTCTATTTTTATCCGAATCTACCTCATCATTTGGTAACGAAACAGCTTGGTTCGCTTCTCCTAAAACCCAAGTTTCAGTAGCCTCCCACATTGCTCGTACTTTAATTGGTTCTGGATACAAATAAATTGGTTCAGGTTGTTTACCTGATAAATAATCACCTGTATCCCATTTTCCATTTGTATTTTCATCTACCAACAATCGGAACAAATATTCGCCTGGTTCTATAAAATTAAACTCAAAATAATTTTTATTCGCTGGATTATAAATCTCTTCTAAAACTGTAAAGTTTTGATCTGCTTTCAGGAATTGCAAAATAAATGGTTTTGAAGGCGTATTCTGAAGCGTTAATTTCAAATGCCCAAAATCACCACGCGTTCCCATTTTTATTGGATATGCCAATGTATCATTCTTTTCTCCTAAAACATCCGTTAACGCATTGGGATAGATATTTACCTCAAACTTCTCATCTAAATTTTTATCAAAAACAAAGTTTAAATTTTGTGCATTAATCGTATCAATCGAAACGTTGAATGGTATTGAAACTGTATCCTTGAATACGTGAATTTTAGTTAAATCTAACGATTTAATAGGTGCATTAGCTTGGATTTTAAACGTTTTATTCGGTGCTAATTTTTGATCATTTAACGCTTTAAACTCTAATTTACGTTCAACATTCGATTTTGAATACAATGCACTAATCGAATCAATTTGATCCTTATGTTGCACATTAAATTTTAATTTTGCGCTTCGCCCTGATATGGTGTCCACCTTTGGATTAAACCAAAAGTTAATCGAATCTTGCTTTGGAAATTTCTCAATGTAAGCCGATTTAAATTCTTTCCCTACAGGTGTAATCGTTACATCTTCTGTTGCTCCAGTTGTTTTAAACACAATCAAACCTTCTTGTTTGAAACTTGCTTCTGGCTTACGATATGCTGGTTTTTGATTGAATAAATTCAAGTTTATTGCCTGATTCGAATTCAATTCTATCGCTTCATTATGAAAAGCTAAACGTTCTTTACCATAATCATACATTACATTTTCTACTTTATCTTCGAATGCAATCAGTTTATATTTCCCTGAAGCCAAATAATTTAACTGATATGCACCTTTATCATTTGCTCTTGCAATATAATATGGTTTCTTTTGCAACACCACACTATCGGTATATGCACTGTCTACTTTATATAGCCCGACCAATATCTTCTCTGGTAATTTAAAATCATAAGACGAATTTACATGTCCCGTTACTTTTAACGAATCGATAAAACTACCTGTCGAAAAAACATATTGAAAATTTGACAACTTATTGTTCTCATTAAAATCTTGAACTGCATCACCAAAATTGAAACTATAGGTTGTATTTGGCAAAAGTGGTTCTTGAAATTTTATTGAAATATTTTTCTTTGCTAATGCTTGAGGCGTTACAATTGGCGGTATCTGAAACGAAGGAGAAATTACCACATTTTTGCTGTATTCCTTCAAGATAATATACTCATCAAAGTTGATTGTTGCTTCTTGCAAATTGACATCTACATTCGTTGCCAACGTGTCTGGAGCAGCTTTTAGGAAAACTGGTGGTGTTTCATCTTTAGGTCCACCAGTTGGCGAACCCTGTCTTGCACAAGAAATAACCGTCAAAATAGTTAACATCAAAAGCGAAAAACGTGTCGTCTTATTCATGGGCGCAAGTTAAGAAAAAGCTTGTTATTAAGCACAAGCAATGGTGATTACACTTATCTTAAAATTTTCTGAAAAATTAAACTGTTTAACTGCCGAGGCAATAGTAGCACCTGTTGTTAGTACATCATCAATCAAAATATAATGTCCAGGTTTTAGATTTGGATTAATTTCAAACGCATTTTTCAAGTTATTTAACCGATGTTGTTTATCTTCATTTACTTGAGATGAATGATATTTAACTCGAATTAATCCATCCGAAAAGTAATTGATTTGATTATTTTCAGCCAATGTTCGTGCAAAATATTCAACTTGGTTATACCCTCTTTTTTTCAATCGTTTTGGATGTAATGGAATCGGAATAATTCCGTCATAATCACTCAAATCAAATTTGATTAACTGTGCTAAATCAATTCCTATTTGTGGACGATTTCTATATTTCATTTCATGCAAAATTGTTTGCGTTGTATTGTGATGTTTAAATTCTAACAAAGCAACAACATTTTCTACCTCGCATATATTTCGTAATTTAGAATAAGCTATATTGTTTTGATCAAATTGCCAATGGGTAAATGCGAGATTGGTTGAGCATGAAACGCACAGAAACTGCGAAGGTTGAATCACCTCTTGACAATCCAAACAACGCATCGGAAAAAATAAATCAACCAAAGAATTTACGATTGTTTTGATTTCCATTACCTTTGCAAATTAAAGTTTAGTACTAAATTTAATGAAAATCATTCGACTTACAAAAGCTTTTACGTTCGAAACTGCACATGCATTGCATGGTTATGACGGAAAGTGTAAAAATATACATGGACATTCGTACAAATTATTTGTTACTGTAAAAGGTGTTCCTTCTGAGGATATCAACGATGTGAAACTTGGAATGGTGATGGATTTTGGAGATTTGAAGAAAATTGTCAACAAAGAAATTGTTGATCTTTTTGATCATGCTATTCTATTGAACGAAAATTCTCCTCACAAATCTTTGGGTGAAAAATTATTAGCCGAAGGGCATAATGTTGTATTTACAAATTATCAACCATCTGCAGAAAATATGATTTTGTGGATTGTGGATAGAATAAAGCCTCTTTTACCAAATAATATTGATTTGGTTGCGCTAAAATTACATGAAACAGATAATTCTTATGCAGAATGGTTAGCGGAGGACAACCAATAAACATTCAATTAGAAGCTGGTAAAAAGGCCTATTTTTCTTCGGATCATCATTTTGGTGCTCCGAATGAAAAAGATAGTTTGGTACGCGAAAAATTGTTTGTAAAATGGCTTGATGAAATAAAAGACGATTGTGGTGTTTTATTTTTGATTGGTGATTTATTTGATTTTTGGTTCGAATATAAACATGTTGTTCCGAAAGGATTTGTTCGTGTTTTAGGAAAATTAGCCGAACTATCTGATCGTGGAATTCCAATTTATTTTTTTGTTGGTAATCATGATTTATGGATGAAAGATTATCTGCAAGAACAAATCAATGCAATCGTTTTTCGAGATAAACAAGATTTTATCATCAACAACAAAGAGTTTTTTATTGTTCATGGCGATGGAAAAGGTCCTGGAGATAAAGGTTACAAACGCATGAAAAAAGTGTTTACCAACAAAGTTTGTCAATTTCTTTTTTACTTACTTCATCCCGATTTAGCTATGTGGTTAGGAATTACAGCTTCGCGAAAAAACAAAATGATTTCGGGCGATGAAGATGTCAATTTTCTTGGTATTGATAACGAATGGTTGATCTTATACAGTCGCAAACAATTGCATCGAAAATACTACGATTACCTTGTCTATGGACATCGACATTTACCAATGGAAATTGCGATAGGTAAAGCACGTCACATCAATCTTGGAGATTGGATTAACTATTTTACCTATGGTGTTTTTGATGGAAAGGAATTCGAATTAAAAACTTACTTCCGTAATCAAGGAGAAGAATCTCGGGATTCGATCATAAAAATTATAGATTAACAAGCAAATCATAAAAATCCATAGATAAGCTTCTTTTAGCCACTCTATTTTCGGTTTGCTTTCGGTAAAATATCTGGTCAACATTAGCATAATACTAAATCCTAAAAAAGCAAGATAAGTATCATTATTTCCTCCGTAAAGAATATAAGTGATAAAAATGACGAGAAACATAAAGTGCATCAACAAAAAGATTCTTTTCTTTTGAGCTGTCAGCTTATTAATATTCTTGAAATGATTAACAATAGAGTAAATTAAGACAATTGCAACTGGAATTAAAAACAATTGTTTCAATTCGAAATGTACCATTGTAAACATTAATTGTTCTTTATAAAAATCGTACATAAAGTAATAATCTAAAAGAAAACTTACTTGTGCTACAATTAATACTGGAAGAATAAATCCTAAAAATCCAAGAATAGGAATCTTAGGTTCTACCACTCTTAGCGTCAAGAAATAAGCGAAAATAGCTATTCCTAAAAATATAAGTGGAGGATTGAGTAAAATTGCAAAGCTCATAAACACACCTATATCAAACGCATTATATGTATCATTTTTTTCGGATTCGAAGTACAACAATTGTACTGTAATATAGGTAACAAGCAATAAACTTCCTGCAATACGATAGTCTGACAATCCGCCTATAAAAGGCATTAGCCATAAAATATAAATAAACGTTGGATATGATGACGTACTAATTAAATCGTTTGTATTATCGGTATAACCTACAAAAGCAATTGTTAAAATCGTTAGAAATACGCCCAATTTTTCTAAATTACTCAGACCAATACTGTTAAAATTCGCTGCTCCAAGCAATGTAAACAGTACAATGATAAAAATCTGTATAAAAAAATTCCTTTTGTCAAGTAGATTAACCAACATTTTATTAACTTTGATGCAAATTAAGCAATAAACTAGAATATGGGAGTTATAACTGATTTATTTTTTGCGATTGGTGATATTTTCAAATGGACTTTTGAAAATTTATTATCTCCAGTTGGCGTTATCTTTGGATGGTTATTTACATTCATCGGATGCGCATTGATGGGATGGTGGTTATTTAAAATCGCTAGCTTTGGAACCGAAAATGAAAAAAAATACGAAAGATAATCCATCTTTATTTGTATAAAAATATATTTTCGAATTAATTCGAGAAACCCTTTACAATAACTGTAAAGGGTTTTTTTGTGAATTATATTGCGTTTTCGTCACCTTTAAAAACTAATACTACTGTCTGATAAATAATTTGTATATCTAATAATAAAGACCAATTTCGTACATAAAAAATATCTGTTCGAATACGATCTTCCATATCTTTGTCACAATCTATAGCTCCTCTATACCCTTTCACTTGAGATAGACCAGTAATTCCAGGTTTCACATAATTTCTAAGATTATATTTTCTTATTATTTCACTATAATATATGTCCTGTGATATCATATGAGGTCTAGGCCCAACTATAGACATATCTCCTTTGAGAACATTTATAAATTGCGGCAATTCATCTAAACTTGTTTTTCTAAGAAAATTCCCGATTTTGGTAATTCTATTATCATTTACAACAGTAGCTTTTATAGAATTTGTACCATCATTACGCATCGTTCTAAACTTATAACAATCAAAATCTTTACCATTAATTCCTCTTCTTTTCTGCTTGAAAATGACAGATCCTTTAGAATCTAATTTAATTAATAAAGCTATAATTGGAAACAACCAACTTAAAATAAAAACACAAACTAAAGATGAAAAAATAATATCAAATAATGATTTTACTATTTGATTATTTGTTTGCTCTAATGGGTACTTTTTTATAGTATAAATAGGAAGGGTATCAATGTAATTAACAGAGAAACTCAACACTTTTTCTTCAAAAGCATACGGTATGTAATTAATTTCCATATGATTTAACAAAGCTAATTCATATAACTCTTTATACAAATAATCATAATTTAATCCATTTTGAGCTATATAAATAATCTGAATATCATTATTTTTAAATAATTGTTTAATATCAGTTTTTTCCAATAATTTATCATCTAATATTTTTACAATATTTATTCCAAGATCTTTCCTATTTTTAAGTGTCGCTATTAGTTTATCTACATTATCATTATTACCAACAATTATTGCGTTTACTGTATATTTTCCATTTTTAAAAAAATTTTTGAGTAAAAAAAACAAAAATAATTTCACGAATAAAATCAATAAAAATGTAATACTTAAATAACAAAGTATTAAATTAATCGATAATAATTCTTCACTTTTAACTCCAGAAATAGTGAAAATAAATAGTGAAAATAAAATAAATACTTTACCCGTATCTCCTAACTGTTTATAAAATTTCAAATTACTTAAGGACAAATAATTGAAATTTCCTATAAGTAATATCCAAAAACTCATGATAAGAAGAATTGCCTTATAATGCGAATTTATAATCTCAAAATAAGTTGGAATACTATATTTAATATTTATCTGATAATGTAATTTAATAAAAATTACCAATAATAAACTAATTATAATTAGATTCATTAGTAATTCTATTTGATTAAATCTTTTTCTTAATAACATTTTATGTAATATTAGTTAGTTATAATAATTGAATCTTCCTGGATTACATCCAAAAATTAATATATTTGCATCAAATATATTTAACAAAAATGGACATAAAAAAAAATCAATCAGAAGAATTAAATATTAATGATATTTTTCTTAGTTTATCTAAAGGTTTTAATAGTTTTGGTATTAAATTATATCAATTTTTAAGATTTCTTTTAAGAAAAAAAATTATCATTATCTCTTTATTGATTATTGGTTTTATTTCAGGGTTTTTTATTGATAACTATTTTCAGAAAAATAGGTTTAAACATGAAATAATTGTAACTCCTAATGTTAATAGTCAACCTTTTTTATATAAAGAGGTTAATAGTTTAAAATTCAAGCCTAACTCTGCTATTAAAAGTGTTGAAATTGAACCTATTGTAGATGTTTTTAACTTTATGTCTCAAGACATTAATAATATTGAAATTGCAAAATTTTTGGCTGATAACAATGTAAAACTTGTAAAACATTCGAAAGGTAATGAAACAGAACAAGTCTATAAATATCATACAATTACATTCTACAGTAATAATTTCACAAAAGCCGAAAAAGAAATTGATGAATTATTTTCACAATTTAATAACGAAATTTTTTATAAAGAAAAACTAAAAATAAACAGAGACTATATCAAATCAAAAATTCATGAGAATGATATTTCGATTGCGAATATTAATAATATTTTTAGCAAACTAGGAACAACACAAGCTTCTACTAATAACAATGTAAATATTGAGGTGTTTAATGAAGTGAATAAATTAATGGATAGTAAACAAAATTTATTAGCGGAAAATAAAAAACTAAAAAATGAATTGATTGAAAATAACGATATTGTGTTTAAAATTGCAAACCTTAATGCAAGTAGAGAAACTACAAGTTCTCAATTAAAATTTATTTTGCCTATTGTATTTTTATTGATTTTCTTTTGTTATACTGGTTTTCAAAAGTTTTCTAATAAATATAAACATTTAGTCTAAAAGTAAACTTTAGCATGATACAAAATCTAATCAACAAAAATTATATTATTTATGGTTCATCAATAATTCTTAGTAGAGGTTTAGAATTCTTAATTTTATTCTTTGCAGCTTATATAATGACAAAAGAGCAGTATGGTGAGTTTGAATATTATAAAAAATTGATTGAAACCTTTTCAATTGCATTTGCATTTGGTTTTCCAAGCTTGTTAATGAGTTATACAAAAAGTCCGAGAAATAAAGACTATTTTTATGTACTATCTATCTCTTTCACTTTTTTAATAGGACTTTTTGGTTATGGAATAGCTTTGCTTTTTGATATGGCGTTTTTGATAATTCCAATTCTCTTTTATGCCTTATTTTTTACAGGGAGTATTACTCAGAATTACATACTTGTTAAAAATGGATCACAATACGCTTCTATATATAAAATAGTTGTTTCGTTAATTTTTTATTTAACAGTTTTTTGTTTAATTTATAGATATAATATTAAAGAATATGCATTGGTATATGCTAGTTTTTTTATTTCCCCTTTTATGTCTTTATATTTTATTAGAGTTGTATATAAAGCAAAAATCAAACTTATACACTTAAAAAAGTATTATCGCTTATTTAAAAAATTACTTTATGGTTCATTAACAATGGTTATAAGTGATTTTGCAAATATTCTTTTTTTATATACAGATATTTTTATAATAAAATTATTATCTCAAAATTCAAATGTGGAAATGGCTAACTTTAGTTTTGCTCTAAATATTGCAGCCATTATACTAATAATACCAACAACTATCTTACAAGTTAATATTGAGAAACTAAAAAAAACACCCGTAATTAGTACACTAAATATAGATAAACAGATTACTAGTCTTATCTTACTAACTTCAATCTTTCTCATTCTATTTTATAAGTTACTGGTTGACAATCTTTATCAAAGTTACCAAGAAACATTTTGGTTATTTGTGTTACTTACGATTGCAAAAATATTTCAAAGTTTATCAAATTTATTTGGTACAAATCTATTAATTCAAAAAAGATATAATCTTAATTTATATATTAATCTTTTTTTCCTTACTATCAATTGTATATTATGTGCTTTCTTGTATAAGCTTTATGGAATTTATGGTATTGTCATCAGTAGTATTCTTACTTTAGCTGGAAGATATTTTATTTTAAGAAAATTAAATTTCAAATATTTTAAAACTAATTATGCTTAAAATAAATAAAAATACAATAGATAAGTTTCTAATACTATTACCATTTTTATTAATTTATATTGGTACTTCATTTCAAAACATAAATGATTCCATTTCTAGTATGCTAAAAATACTTGGATTTGGATACATGGTTTTTTATATTTTTCTTAATCAGAAAATAAATAAGAATTTATTTTTAGGAACATTTTTTTTTCTTCCTTTTTTAATTTATGGTGTATACAATTCATTTAATATAAAAGCAGGATTAAGTGATGCTATAAGGTATCTATTTCCTGTAATTACTTTGTTTTATAGCTATTCTATCCGAAACTACCTACCTTTATTAATAAAGTTTATTATATTTTTTGTTCTGATTAATTTTTTTGTACAAATTATCAACTATATCAATTGGATAAGAGGTGTAGATCAATGGTTTTATTATGAAACATCTGATGGATTAAGATATTACAATCAAACTGCTGGTATAATTAGAGCCACAGGTATTGTTGTCTTCTTCGGTTTTTTTGGTTTCTTTAATTTGATTGCGCTTTTCTTAGTTAAAGAATTTTATAAAGGAAAATACAAAAATTTAATTTTAGGAGTCTGCTTAATGGGAATGTTTTTAAGTGTTTCTTATAAAACTTTTGTTGCTTTTTTTGTTATACTTATGTTTTACTATTACAAAACATTTTTCAAGCTTTTACCTTTGTTAATTATAGCTTTTATAACTGCATTAGCAATTTTTCCAAAAGCATTTGACTCTATAATAAAAGATATCGTCCTTCGTTTTACAGTTTACATTTCTGAAGGAACTTCTATGAGAGCTGAATCATATCGAGTAATGTTCCAAGAATTTAATAATTTTAATTTGTTTGGTAAAGGAATTGGAGCTTTTGGGGGGCCTGCTTCTATACTGTATAATTCGCCTTACTATCAAGAAATTTATTTTTATTGGTACGATACCACTTGGCTGGAGTTACCTACTACTGACACATATCCTCCTCATGCTTTTGTAGAATTAGGAATCATTGGTGGATTGACTTACTTTTTTTTATTGTGTATTCCACTTTTTAGAAGAAAATTTAATAAAAATTTAATGGTTGCTTTGGTTATCTATTTCACTTTATTTTTCGATATGTTATTTTCTTTTTCACTAAATAATTTAGAATTTTTAATGTTTTCATTAGTGTTAATTTACCCTATTTTAAACTATACTAATCAGAAAAATTTAAGAAATGCATAAACAAAAAAAAGTACTTTTTTTTGGAAACATTCCTAAGAAAAATACAAGTAGTTCGATCGGTGGAGCTACTATACTTGCCTTAAGTATATTATTTTTTATAAATCAAGATCAACGTGTTTCTATTACTCACAAGGATATTCGAAAAATTTGGAAACCAAAATTACATTTGATAGAACATTTTCTTTGGATTATTAAATTCCCATTTATATTTCAAAAAAAAGATATTGTTAGTTTCCATACAACTTGGGATTTTAACTTTACTGTCGGTCCCTTATTATGGTTATGGGCTAAAATATTTAACAAAAGGATTATTTATCATTTTTTTGGAGGTGATTTTCATACCCATTTTCACAAATTACCATCATTTATAAAACCTATATTTTTAAAAACCATTCTATCTTCTGACGTTATATTTTTCGAGACAAAAGCTTGTATAAAATATTTTGAAAATTTAGGTGTTAAAAACATCGAATGGTTACCTAATGCAAGAAAATCTGAAATACATAAATTGAATGATAAAATTTATTCTAAAAAATTCGTATTCATCTCTCGTGTAATAAATGAAAAAGGAATTAACGAAATTATTGAAGTTTCTAAATTACTTGACAACTCATATGTTTTTGATGTTTATGGTCCTATTGATGAAAGATATTTTAATAAAAATAACTTTCATAATTCTAATGTAAACTACAAAGGAGAATTAGAACCTCAAGAAGTAAGTCATATTATAAAAAATTATGACTTACTTTTACTTCCTACTTACTTTTCCGGAGAAGGTTATCCTGGAATAGTTATTGAAGCATTAGCTTTCGGAATTCCTTCAATTACAACAAATTGGATCTCTATTCCAGAAATCATTCAAAATAATTATAATGGTTTTTTAATAGAACCCAAAAACGCTATACAGTTGAAACAAATAATTGAAAATATAAATGATACTAACTATCAGAATTTAAGATTTAATGCATTTAAAAGCTTTGAAAATTTTGATGAGAATATTGTATTTAAAAAAATAATAAAAGCCTATTTAAATGAATGAATTCCTTCCTAATAAAATCCTTTTTTCATTTCTATTGCTCATAGTTTTGGGGTTTGGATTATTCTATTTCTCTAAAATTCAAAAATCATTTTATCAATTGCAGTATGATTGGGATAAAAAAGAAATTATTGAAACATTTAAAATAAATAATATAAAAAATGTTTCATCAAACAGCCTTTCTATCTCAGTAGATAATAGTAATTTTCAACTTGATAATCAATTTACTTATTCCTTAAGAACAGATCAGGATTATTATTTTAGATTTAATTCTTCTATTTTTTCTGAAAACTCCTTAGACCTATATGACTTAGTTTGGATTACAGATTCTCCTACAAATTTGAATGATGTAAAAAGTATCTCTAAATTAAATCTTCCTTTGAAACATAAATCTAGCGATAAAAAAATTGCAATGATTGGTAATCAATTAATCTATATCAATGAAGCAAAATATCTTAGAAAAGAAATAAAAAAATATAAAGATGTTCACTTTATTGGTAATGTAAAAGATATTTATAATAATTCTTTTATTAATATTGACGATAATAAACTAACACTTCCTAATCCCGTTGATTACATTATTATATTTTCTTATTTTTATCCTGATAGTTTTTATAATGAGCTAAATAGTATTTTACATAATAAAAATATAAAACTGATTATAATTGAAAATCCAGAATTAATAAATCATCACATAAATAATTTCAATTTAAAGAAATTACGTAAAAGTATAACACCTATTATCATTGATCCAAACATAATTTTAAATAAAAATCCTACTATTTTTTACTATGATAATAATAAATATTTAACATTAGAAGCTTATAATAAAATCGCTTACTTAATCTCTAAAGAATTAAAATGAAATCAATTTACATCGATAAATTATATTATATTTTATTAGGTTTATTTATGGCCTCTTTCACAATCCCTTCTTATAGTTTTAATACACAATGCTTTATCACTTTAGTTTTTGTTGGTTTATTTTTAAAAGATAATGGAATTGAGAAAATTAAAAAATTAAAAAAGAACTATATACAGATATTTTTACTTTCTATACCATTTATTATAGCAATATTTGGTTTATTATATACGAACAATTTAAAAGAAGGATTTAGAATAATAACAACACAACTTCCTTTTTTATTAATTTCATTAACCTTTTTATCTACAGGATTTAATAAAAATCAATTATATTATTGTCTTAAAACATTTAGTTTTTCTGTTGTTATTTATAACATAATAGTATTTTGCTTTGCATCCTACCTAAAATTAAACGATTTAGGCATTTTTTTTTATTATGATCAATATGGATATTTCTTTGGTAAGCATACTACTTACACTGCCTTGTTTATTATTATTACTATCTCATTTTTATCTTACTTAATAAAAGAAGATTTAAAAAGGAGAATCAATTTGCTTTATTTTATTATAATTTTATTTTTATGTCTTCAATTGTATTTCTTAAGCGTTAGAATTGCTATTATTAGTTTGTTTATTAATCTTATTTTTATCGTAATTACAATTAAACATAAAGTAAAATATATTGTTATTTTAGGTTTAATAAGCTCTTCTATACTTATGTTTTTCTTACCTAATTTCAAAAAAAGGTTTTTACCGAGTATGACAGAAGTTGGAGCTATTGATGGATTAGATTTTAGAAAAGAACACTGGTTATCCGTTCTTGAAACAATAAAATATAATGGATTATTATTTGGAGGAGGAACAGGTAATGATCGTAATTTTTTATTTGATCAATATAAAGACAGAAAACTAACCTCTGCATATTTAGAAGAATATAATGCTCATAATCAATACCTAGAAATTATTCTTAATTATGGTCTATTAGGTTTTGCTTGTTTTATTTTCTTATTACTTTATCTATACTACTATCAGGTAAAGTATAAAGACATCTTAACGCTTTTAATTCTAAATACTTTTGTTATATTTTTTATAACAGAATCTTTACTTATTAGACAAAGCGGAATTATGCTTTTTGCTATCTTAACAACTTTAATAATAAATAAAACAATTAATAACTTAGATTTTGGAAAAAATAAAACTCTTTAATACATATATAAATAATCTTTCGATGAAAGATACGCTTAGTGTTGTAGAAGACGCTATCAAAAATCATCAACAAATTGTATATGCAGATGTTAATGCAGATAAGATTGTAACTTTACAGAGTGATAAATTAATACAAGATTATTTTAAAGAAGCTACTATTGTAAATGCTGATGGGCAAGCTGTTATTTGGGCAGCAAAGTTATTTGGACATCAATTAAAAGAACGAGTAACCGGTGTTGATTTAATGCAAAAATTAGTTGAATTATCTGCAAATAAAAAATATAAAATCTATTTTCTTGGAGCAAAAGAAGAAGTCGTTTCTACTCTAATTAATAAATATGAAAAAAACTTTGGTAAGGAGATTATTGCTGGTTATAGAAATGGATATTTTAAAGAAGAAGAAGAAAAACAAATAATAAAAGACATAACAAATTCAGATGCTAATCTATTATTTGTAGCTATTACATCTCCTAAAAAAGAAATTTTTTTACACAAACATAAAGAGGCTTTAAAAAATATCAATTTTGTAATGGGAGTGGGTGGTAGTTTTGATGTACATGCTGGTTTTGTTCAAAGAGCACCTATTTGGGTACAAAAAGCAGGATTAGAATGGCTATTTAGAGTATATCAAGAACCAGGTAGAATGTGGAAAAGGTATTTAATAAGTAATACAAAATTTATCATATTACTTTTTAAAACATATTTAATAGAAAAAAAATAAGGACTTATTTAGTCCTTATTTTTTTTCTATTAATTGATACAATTCAAACATGCCATAACTTGCTATTATTATAAAAAAAGGATATAATTCATAACGGTATCTACTCTGAATTTCAATTAAAAAGTAAGTCCCTATGAATAAACCTAAAACTATAGGTAAATATAAAACTATTTTCTCATTCACTTTATTATTAACTAATCTTAAAGAGGCAAAACTTGCTAAAAAAAGAATGATTACCCACATATAATTCGTTAATGAAATTAAATTATTATTATACCAATCAGCCCAATAAAATGTTGAATCTGGTGAAGCCCACATTATCCTAAATTTTTCTTCAAATAAATTTGTAAGTTTAAGCTTATCCTCAATTCTAATTTTAATTAATTCTTTAGAATATTCTTCAAAATTTTTATCATATGTAGAAAATAACAAATGGGAATCTTCTGCAGAATATCCACCTTTACTATCATAATTAACACCTACTAAAAATTTATAATTAGAAGAAGCGTTATGATAAAGTGAATTTTCAGAAAAACCACCCTTTATTAAAACCAAACTTGTTATGATTAAAATAAAATGATATGATAGAAATAGTTTCAAACTATTTAAGAGTTTTATTTTAACAAATTTTAAACTATACTTATTATCATAAATTAATTGATAAATTAAGAGTATGATAAAGGCAAATAAAAATATAGTTCCAATCGGTCTAAAAATTTGAGCAATTCCAATAAATAATCCAATCCATGAAAAGCTTTTATTTTTAAGAAAGAAGTATAAAGCTAATAAAATAAAAAATATAGAAATCGTTTGGTTAGTTAATATACCTGAATATATAATAAAAGGAGGAAAAATTATGGCTAAAAATGTAGAAAATAAAGCCGTTTTTTCATTAAACAAGATCCTAGAGCAATAATATATTAAGAGTACTATTCCTGAACTAAGAAGTGCATTTATTAGCTGAAGTAGTAATATATTATCTGATATTTTAATAATTAATGCTTCAAAAAGAGTAAATGGAATATTATAATTCCACAATTTATAATAAACTTCATTACTTAATGGTTCCATATCTCCATTTGCAAGAGAAATAGCAGTATCATGGAGAAGTTTAAAATCAGAAATAGGAATTACATTTACATTTAAAATAAATAATAAACGTAAAAAAAATGCGCTAAAAAAAATAATATATGGCAGATAATTACTTGATAATTTCATACTTTTTAATAATGAAAAACCAAGAATTAGAATAAACAATAAAGCAAGTGCTTTAATAATTTTTATGATAAAGATATTGTTTGTTTCACTAATATATTCAAAAGCACTTATTCCCATAAAAAGAAATAAACAACATATTATTATCCAAATAAAAGAGGTTCCTGTATTTAATATTTTTCTATTCATTCAAAAAATTTTTTAATTTTTCCACTCCATATCTTGGTCTATTTTTAGTTTGTATGTATATTTTTCCTATATACTCTCCTATTAATCCCAATGATAAAGTTTGAATTCCTCCAAAAAAAATAATTAAAACTATAATTGAGGTCCAACCGGTTATAGTATTACCTAATAACATTTGAATAAGTGCCCAAAACCCTAATAATAAAGAAATCAAAATAGAAAAAATACCCAAATTCAATACAAGTTTTATAGGTTTATCTGAAAAAGAAGTAATGCCTTCCCAAGCAAATGACAACATTTTTTTCAAAGGATATTTACTCTCCCCTAATACTCTTTCTTTTCTTTTATAATATATTTTACTTTGTTGAAATCCAATTAAAGGGAATATTCCTCTTAAGAATAGATGAGATTCATTAAATTTTAAAAATTCAAGCAATACTTTATTATTTATTATTCTATAGTCTGCATGATTATAATGAATATTCACTCCTAACTTCATCATGAATAAATAAAATAATTCTGCAGTTTTTCTTTTAAAAAATGTATCTGTTATTCTTTCTTCCCTTATTCCATAAACAATATCATTCCCTTTAGTATATTCTGATATCATATCTTCAATAGAATTAATATCATCTTGAAGATCTACATCCATTGTAATATAAGCATCAAAACTATTTTTAAGAGTTTCCAGACCTGCAAGTAATGTAAATTGATGTCCAACATTTCTTGCTAATTTAATTCCAATAATGTTAATTTCTTTAAAGCTTTCTATTATCTCCCATGTTTTGTCTTTACTTCCATCATCTACAAAACAAATCTTACTATCTGAAGAAATAATTTTTTTAGAAACAAGTTTAGTAAACTTCTCAACAATTTCATTTTTAGTTTTAATAAGAACTTCTTCTTCATTATAACAAGGAAAGATAATTACAATCTTATTCATTATCTAAATTCTTTATATATTCAATTATTCTCTTCACTGCTTTTCCATCTCCATATGGATTATGTGCATTACTCATTTTTTCATATAAATTCTTATCATCTATTAAAGCTTGTACATTTTTAACAATTAAATCTACATTTGATCCTACTAGTTTTACTGTACCAGCTTCTACAGCTTCTGGTCTTTCTGTTTCATCACGAACAACAATTACAGGTTTTCCTAAACTTGGAGCCTCTTCTTGCACTCCGCCACTATCGGTAACAATAATCTTTGATTCGTTCATTAGCCAAATAAAATTAGGATAGTTTAATGGTTCTATTAAAACTATATTTTCAATACTAATCAATTCTTCATGAACAATTTTTAAGATTTTAGGATTTAAATGGACAGGAAAAACAAATTGATAATTTTCGTTCGATAATGCAAGTTCTTTTACAGCTTTACATACATTCAAAATTCCATTACCATGGTTTTCTCTACGATGACAAGTTATCAAAACAATTTCCTTATTAGATAATAATCTTAATTTTAAATCTGCAACAATAGAGCTATCAGATTTTACTTTTTCTATTCCATATAACAAAGCATCAATAACAGTATTTCCAGTAACAAAAATTTTACTATCATCAATGTTTTCTTTAATTAAATTTCTTTTAGATGATTCAGTCGGAGAAAAATGATAATCACTCAATACAGATGTAATTCTTCGATTTGCTTCCTCAGGAAAAGGATTTCTTAAGTCTGAAGTTCTCAAACCTGCCTCTATATGGCAAATTTTAGAGCCATGATAAAAAGAGGCTAAACTAGCAGCCATTGTAGTAGATGTATCTCCATGTACAAATACATAATCAGGATTATAAACTTCTAATACTTCTTTTAAATTATGAATTATTCGTTCTGTTATACTATATAAAGTTTGATTTTCAGTCATTATATTTAATCTATAATCACATTCCAATTCAAAAAAATCTAATACTTGATCCAACATTTCTTTATGTTGTCCAGTATTACAAATTTTTACATCAAAAAAATCTTCTTCTTTAAAAGACTTTATTAATGGAGCTACTTTTATTGCTTCTGGTCGTGTTCCAAAAACAAATAAAATTTTTTTCATACTTAATATAATAATTTACGTAAATTTCTAATACAAAACGCTAAATTACTAATTTTCTTTTAAATTAATCTTCATTTATTTTTTAACCAACTCATCTAATTTATTCCGTAAATTTGTTCTCACATTTTAAACTAAATTATTTGAACTATGTTCCTCGAAAATACCTTTAATCATAACAAAAAAAGTGGATGGATAGAAGTCATCTGTGGCTCAATGTTTTCTGGTAAAACCGAAGAACTTATACGCCGTCTAAAACGTGCCGAATTTGCTAAACAACGTGTCGAAATTTTCAAACCTACAGTTGATACTCGTTACGCAGAACGCGAGGTAGTTTCACACAATCAAAACTCGATTACATCAACGCCTGTCGAGTATTCTTCGGCAATTTTATTGTTGGCTGATGATTGTGATGTGGTAGGAATTGACGAAGCGCAATTCTTTGATGAAGGAATCGTAGATGTTGCCAATCAATTAGCGAACGAAGGAAAACGTGTGATAGTGGCTGGTTTGGATATGGATTTTAAAGGTCGACCATTTGGTCCTATGCCTAATCTAATGGCAACTGCCGAATATGTGACCAAAGTACATGCGATTTGCGTGCGTACAGGAAATTTAGCCAATTACTCACACAGAAAAATAGACAGTGATCGTCTTGTCGAATTAGGCGAAACTTCAGAATACGAACCATTAAGCCGAGCTGCTTTTTGGGAAGAACATAACAAACAAAAAGTTGAAAACGTATAATCTAAATCAAATTTCGAGTATCACCAATAGTACTTTGATTGGAAATGGAGATGAAATCATCAATCAAATTTTCTTTGATTCGCGTATGATTGTCAATCCAACTCACGGAATTTTCTTTGCTTTTCATGGCAATCAAAAAGATGGTCATTTATATATTCAAGATGCCTATCAAAAAGGAATTCGAAATTTTGTGGTCGAAAAAGCATTGACTCATTTACCTCAAGCAAATTTTATAGAGGTTGAAAATCCTCTATTTGCTTTACAAAATTGGGCAAAAATTCATCGTCAACAATATCCGTTTCCTGTCATCGGAATTACAGGTTCTAATGGAAAAACAATTGTGAAAGAATGGTTGAATCAATTGTTATGGAAAAAATTCTCAATTGTTCGAAGTCCAAAAAGTTATAATTCTCAATTCGGAGCAGCGCTTTCTGTTTTGCAAATGGAAGAAAAAAATGATTTGGGAATTTTTGAGGCAGGAATTTCGATGCCAAACGAAATGCAAAATCTCGAAGAAATTATTCAGCCCACAATTGGTGTATTGACAAAAATTGGAGAAGCGCATTTAGAGAATTTCAAAAATCAAGAAGAATTGATTCAAGAAAAACTGAAATTATTTTCGAATGTAGAAAAATTAGTTTTCAATATCGATAATGAAAAAGTTCGTCAAGCTATTCTTGAAAACATATATTTAAGCAATATAGATAAATATTCTTATGGTTATTCAGATTCTGCCACTGTGCAAATCAAGCAAATCATAAGTAATCAGACTAATACGCAAATTTCTATTTTACATAATCAAGAAGAATTCACTTATTCTATTCCTTTTATTGATGATGCTTCGATTAAAAACAGTTTAATTTGTTTAACAACATTAATCAGTTTAAACATTGATTACAATCAATTTAAAGAAGAATTTAATCAATTATTACCAATCGAAATGCGTTTGGAAATAAAAGAAGCGATTAATCATTCTATCTTAATTAATGATACCTTCAATTCTGATCTAAATTCATTAAAAATTGGGCTAAATGTTCTTAATCAACAACCTCGTGATAAAAAATCGCTGGTTTTGACGGATATTTTACAAAGTAATTTATCTGACGAAGATTTATATCAACAAGCTGCCGATTTAGTGAATCCTTATCATTTTGATGAAATCGTTTTGATTGGTGAAAAAATTTCGCAGTTCAAAAATTTGTTTCAATCGTATGTTCGTTCATTTAATTCGACTGAAGAATTCTTGGAACAATTCAAACATCAACATGTCGATAACGAAGCAATTTTATTAAAAGGTGCTCGTCCATTCAAATTAGAAAAAATTTCGAACGAATTGGAAACGCGTTCCAACGATTCTGTTCTCGAAATTAATTTGCAACATCTTATCGAAAATATAAATGTATATCGTTCGTTGCTAAAACCAACCACTAAATTGATGTGTATGGTAAAAGCGAATAGTTACGGAACGGGTAGTTTTGAAGTGGCAAATACGTTACAAAATAATGGAGTTGATTTTCTTGGTGTCGCAATTGCTGACGAAGGAAAAGAATTACGCGAAGCTGGAATTACGGTACCAATTATTGTGATGAATCCAGAGCAAAGTAGTTATTCTACTGTAATCGATTATCAATTGGAACCCGAAATTTATAGTTTACGTGTGTTAAAATTATTTATTCAAAAATTACAAGAAAAACAGATTTCTTCATCTTTTCCAATTCATCTGAAAATGGAAACGGGAATGAATCGTCTTGGGTTTCATGAAAATGATTTCGAAGAATTAATTGCAATTTTAAAAGATCATTCACAGGTTGTTGTTCGATCAATTTTCACGCATTTGGCAACAGCAGATATGCCAGAAGAAGAAGATTATGTCAAATATCAATTGAATCGTTTTGATAACAGTTATGCTGCTATTTCAACAGCCTTAAACATAAAACCAATTAAACATGCGTTAAATTCTCCTGGAATTGTTGCCTATGGCGAACATCAATACGACATGGTTCGTTTAGGAATTGGTATGTACGGTTATTCGGAATATACCGATTTTATGGAGAAATACCTGAAACCTGTTGTACGTTTTAAAACGGTTATTTCTCAAATTTCTGAAATTGAAAAAGGTGAAACTGTAAGTTACGGTCGTCGTTTTACGGCTGAACGCCATACAAAAGTTGCAACTTTACCTGTTGGTTATGCTGATGGAATTCGCCGCTCACTTGGAAAAGGAAAAGGAAAAGTTGGTATCAACGGACAATTAGCTACTATTGTAGGTTCTGTTTGTATGGATATGATGATGGTAGATGTAACTGACATATCTTGTAAAGAAGGTGATGAAGTTACAATCTTTGGTAATCTTCCAACTTTAGCGGACGTTACCGAATGGTTAGATACAATTCCTTACGAGGTTTTGACTTCTGTTTCGCAACGGATAAAACGAGTGTATTATAAAGAATAATACATAGAAAGAGTTACTGAAAAGTGGCTCTTTTTTATTTAAAATACTTTTTCAATTTTAAGAATTTACCTTCAAATAAATGATAAGAAATCATACTGCTAAAAATCGTTGCTGAAAATGATAAAATAAAAACTACACTAAAGTCTGAAAAAAATTTCATTACAAAATTTATCCAAATAGTGTGAAATAAATACATCCCATAAGTATATTTTCCTAGTATACTGAATATATTAGAATCACTAATTATTATTGCATTACGATTACATAAAGTAAATGCAATTAATATAGAAGTAAATATTCCTATAATCAATGGTTCAATAATTACGGGATCTACTTTAAAGGTTGGAATCAAAAAGTATAATAAAATAATTATTCCTGACAATAATACTTTTAACTCATGAGGAACTCTACTTAATTTATTTAAAGAATCTTCATTGTAACTCAACAAATAAGCTACAATTCCTCCAAAAGAAAAATATAAAACATTTGTATTGATATCTAAATCATAAATGTTATTTTTATCATAGATAACTCTGAACATAAGTGATAAAATTATAGAAATAACTAAAAAAACAGGAAACCTTTTATTCGAAATAAAATAGAATACAATACCCCAAAGTATATAAAAATGTTCTTCTATACATAACGACCACATAACACGTAACGGGGAAACATTTGCAAAGCTATTATTAATAATCATTTGATAATTCTCTAAAAAAAGTAACGGAAAAAACCAATTTGGATGATAACCTTCATCACTAGATTTTAATGAGAATAGTTGCAAAATATAAGGTGTTAGAAATGCAAATAAAAGCATTGCATAATAAAGTGGCCAAATTCTCAAAATTCTACGCATGAAGAAATTTTTAAGATTTAATTGTTTTGATTTTTTTTTCTCTTCCAGTAAAATGTAAGAAATCAAAAAACCACTTAATACAAAAAATATTTGAACACCAATTCCTCCACTGTGCATAAAAAAATTAATAAAATCAATATTAACAACAGGTAAATGGTGTAAAAAAACAATAAAAAAAGCTAAAAAGCGTAAAGCGTCAAAAGTGTGAAAGTATCTCATCAAGCTATATTATCTAATTTTAAGAACAATTAAAATCAATTTTTATTTTATTAGAAGTGAAATTTAAAAATAGTATTCTTATTGTTCTTAAATAATATAATCATAAGGCTTTATTTCATTATATTTATTCCACAATTCAAATAGATTTATGCGTATATTTTTCGCCTTCGTAATACTCTTTTCAACCATTTCTTTTGCCCAAGAAACGAAGAACGATTCCACACGATTAAAAGTTGGCGTTGTATTGAGTGGTGGTGGCGCAAAAGGTTATGCACATGTTGGCGCTTTAAAGAAAATAGAAGAAGCTGGAATTAAGATTGACTATGTTGGAGGAACAAGTATGGGAGCGATTATCGGCGGCTTATATGCGGCTGGTTATACTCCCGATGAACTTCAAAAAATCATGTATCAACTGGATATTTCTTCTTTGATTACACAAAATAAAGACCGTGCAGAAATTCCTTTTTTTGAAAAAGCATACAAAGAAAAGTATATCTTAGAATTACCTTTTGATAAGTTCAAACTAACCATTCCAAATGCTTTTTCTAAAGGGCAAGGACCATTAGATTTATTAACATATCTACTACGCCCAGTTCACAATATCGACGATTTCAATCAACTTCCTACACCATTTGTTTGCATTGGAACAAATCTCGAAACTGGTGAAGAAAAAGTGTTTCGTTCAGGATTTTTACCTCGCGTAATTTTAGCTTCTGGCGCTTATCCTACCATGTTGGATCCTGTTACAATTGACGGAAAAATTTATGTTGATGGCGGCGTTGTCAATAATTTCCCTGTCAAAGAAGTAAAAGAAATGGGTGCCGATATCATTATCGGAGTCGAGCTTGGAGATGGTTTGCAAAAGGGTGAAGACCTCAATTCAGCGATTGATATTTTGAGTCAAATTATGACAATGAGCATCGTTAAAAAAACAGATGAACAAAAGAAATTAGTTGATCTTTTAATTAAACCTGAATTGAAAGAATATTCTGTGACGAGTTTTGATGAAGTAGATTCCATCTACAACAGAGGTCTTATCGCTTCAGAAAAAGTGTTTGATCAATTGAAAGAAATTGCTCAAAAACAACATGCATCCAAAACTCAAAGAAATGAAAT
The DNA here is from genome assembly GCF_030328185.1 of Empedobacter sp. 225-1. Lineage (NCBI taxonomy): Bacteria > Pseudomonadati > Bacteroidota > Flavobacteriia > Flavobacteriales > Weeksellaceae > Empedobacter > Empedobacter sp. 225-1. The sequence goes on from NZ_JACALO010000007.1 coordinate 62,993, forward strand.
AAAATTGGATGATTATGTTTTGGTAAAAAATATCGAGGTTGAAGGTTTGAAAAATTTTAACAAGAATTACATCGAAGGTAAATTAGGGATTCGAACTCCCGAAATAATAAAATACGATGATTTAAAATTTGGAATTTCGAAGTTATATGCTTCAGGAAACTTTAATAATATTACGTATAAAATTTCAGAAATCGAAGATGATGAAAATTTATTAACCTTAAAAGTTCAAGAAAATAAGACCAAACAATCAATTCGTTTCGGATTACATTACGATGATTTATTCAAAACAGGGTTACTTTTGAACTTTACGTCTAAAAATTTATTTGTCAAAAACTCGGTACTTTCAGCTGATGTTGTCGTTGGGGATTATGCTCGATATAACATCAATTTTTTCATTGACAATGGATATTTACCAAGTATTGGTTTCAACTCTTTTTCACATTATTTTGATAAAGAAATTGACCTCAGAAACTTCTTTGGTCAAGATAATATTTATAAAAAAGTCAATTACAATTTTAGAGAATACATCAATCAAATCTACATTCAATCTACAATCAAAGAAAAATATGCGATTGGTGTTGGCTTAGAGCATCAATATACGAAGGTTTTTACAAACAACTATATTACGAAAAACGAAGATTTTCCAGCAAAATCAGAAGGTTATTATTGGAAAGCATATGGCTACATCAAAGCAGATAACCGAAACAATGCTAATTTTGCACGAAGTGGTTTAAAATTTGATGGAAGTTTCAAGTATTTATTTGATTCTAATGTTAATGGATTCGAAAATAACTATTTATTAGAATCAAGTTTAGAGGCAAATTTTCCGTTAAATAATTTCCTAAGTTACAGATTTACTGCTAACTTTGGAACCTTTTTCAACGATAATGTAACGATACCTCAGAAATTTTATATTGGAGGTTATGTTGAACAAGATTTTTTCAATTACACAAAGTTTTATGGGCTTCCTTTTGGCTCTGCGATTGGCGACAATCAATTGTTATTTGGGTCTCATTTGCAAGCTCGAATTTTGAAAAATCATTACACAAGTCTGTTTATGAATATCGCAAATATCACCGACAGATTTGAGCAATTAAGTTTAACCGATTACAAATATCTTGGATATGGCGTTACCTATGGCTACGATAGTCCATTAGGACCTTTAAATTTCATTTGGAGTTATTCGCCTTATACCAAAAAAGGATTATTTAATTTAAGTTTAGGTTACTGGTTTTAGAACAATGATAGAATTATTTTACGAAACAGATTTTGAGTTAAAAGATGCTCAAACTTGGATAGATTGGATCGTAGAGAGTATGCGAAATGAAGGAAAAACAATAGAAGATTTAAACTATATTTTCTGTGATGATGAATACTTACTTCAAATTAATCGACAATATTTGGATCACGATTATTATACAGATGTTATCGGTTTCGATAATTCTATTGAAGACGAATTGATGGGTGATATTTTTATTAGTATCGAAAGAATAAAAGATAATGCAGAGCAGAATAATGTCTCTTTTGAGAATGAATTGGCTCGTGTTGTGATTCATGGAATATTACATTTCGCTGGTTATATGGATAAAGAACCAGAAGAAAAAGAATTGATGACTACAAAAGAAAATTACTATTTAGAAACGTTTAGTCACTATCTAAATTCATAATGTTCCACGTGGAACATTTATTATTTTAACAAGAAAAATAAGTTTACAAATCAAATGATATTTCAATCAGAATATGATGTAATTGTAGTAGGTGGTGGTCACGCTGGTGCTGAAGCAACAGCTGCAGCTGCCAATTTAGGAGCTAAAACACTCCTTGTTACAATGAACTTACAAACAATCGCGCAAATGTCTTGTAATCCTGCTATGGGTGGAATCGCAAAAGGACAAATTGTTCGCGAGATAGATGCTTTGGGTGGATACTCAGGTATTATTACAGATAAAACGATGATTCAATTCAAAATGTTGAATCAATCAAAAGGTCCTGCGATGTGGTCACCACGAGCTCAATCTGACCGCATGCGTTTTGCCGAAGAATGGCGCTTATCTTTAGAAAGAACAGAGAATGTTGATTTCTTTCAGGATATGGTTAAAAACTTAATCGTAGAGAATGGTAAAGTTTGTGGAGTGATTACAGCGATGGGAATGAAAATTCGTTCTAAAACTGTTATCTTAACAAATGGAACTTTCCTAAATGGTTTGATCCACATCGGAGAAAAACAATTTGGAGGTGGACGTATGGGAGAATCTGCTGCATTCGGTATAACAGAACAACTCGTTGATTTAGGTTTCGAAGCTGGCCGAATGAAAACAGGAACACCTCCACGTGTTGATGGTCGATCAATTGATTATTCGAAAATGATTGAGCAACCAGGAGATGAAAACCCGTCTAAATTTTCGTATACCAATACGCCAAAATTAACCAAACAACGCTCTTGTTGGATTACCTATACCAATCAAGAAGTACACGATTTATTACGCGAAGGATTCGATCGTTCTCCAATGTTTAACGGTACAATCAAATCAACTGGACCAAGATACTGTCCATCGATAGAAGATAAAATTAACCGTTTTGCAGACAAAGATCGTCACCAAATATTTGCAGAACCTGAAGGTTGGCATACAATGGAATTCTATATAAATGGATTTTCGACATCGTTACCTGATGATATTCAAGCAAGAGCTTTACGATCTGTACCTGGTTTTGAATATGCAAAAATTTTACGCCCAGGCTATGCCATCGAATATGATTATTTTCCACCAACACAACTAAAACACACGTTAGAAACAAAGTTAATCGATAACTTGTATTGTGCAGGTCAAATAAACGGAACAACTGGTTATGAAGAGGCAGCTTCTCAAGGATTAATGGCGGGAATAAATGCTGTGTTGAAAATTCAAGAAAAAGATCCGTTTATCTTAAACCGTAACGAAGCATATATTGGTGTTTTAATCGATGATTTGATTACTAAAGGAACAGAAGAGCCTTATCGTATGTTCACTTCCCGAGCTGAATATCGAATCTTATTGAGACAAGATAATGCAGATGAACGTTTGACAAGAAAGGCTTTTGACATTGGTTTAGCTTCTGAAGATCGTTTGAAAAGAATGGAAGAAAAGTTTGATAAAGCTGAAAAACTTGTTCACTATTTCGAAGAAAATTCGATCAAACCTCAAGAAATAAATGAGGTAATAGAAGAACGAAATGGGACTCCATTGAAGCAACCAAATAAAATGATTTCTGTTATTTCTCGTCCGGAATTAAAGCTTTCTGATTTCACAAAATTAAACCGTGTGAAAGAATATATTGATTCTAATGAATATGATGACGAAGAATTAGAACAAACAGAAATTCAAATAAAATATAAAGGATACATCAAAAAAGAACAACAGAATGCTGACAAGTTGCATCGATTAGAAAATCTTAAAATTCCAGCTGATACGGATTACAGTATTTTTGGATCAATGTCTATCGAAGCACGCCAAAAATTGGCAAAAATAAAACCAGCTACCGTCGCTCAAGCTTCAAGAATTAGTGGTGTATCACCAGCAGATATTAGTGTATTATTAATTTACATGGGAAGATAATATGGAAAATGTTCCACGTGAAACATCTCAAGAAAATCCTTCAAAAGAAGGATTTTCTGGTATTAAGAAATTAGATTTAAAAGATTATTTTTTAACTGGAGAAAACTTCGAATTGTTTGAAGATTCTAAAACAGGCGTTTTATATACTCTCCCCCAGCCTATCGAAAATTTGGGTAAATATTACGAAAGTAAAAATTATATTTCCCATACCGATGGAAAAAAATCTGTTTTCGAACGTTTTTACCAAATAGCAAAATCAATCAATCTAAACAACAAATTAGAATTGATTCGGAATATATCAACAGGTAAAAAGATATTGGATTACGGCTGCGGAGTTGGTGACTTTTTAGAACATTTACAAAAAAATGGTTACGATGTTTTAGGAATGGAGCCAAACGATTCTGCGCGTAGAATTACACAATCTAAAATAGGAATTGAAAACGTTACTTCTACAGAATTAGAACAAAATAATCAAAAATATGATATCATAACGTTGTGGCATGTTTTAGAACATATACCAAATCTGAATGAAATCATCCATTTGTTAAAAAAACATCTAAACGAAAATGGCCGATTAATAATTGCCGTACCAAATCACCAATCTTACGATGCAGCTTATTACGGAAAATATTGGGCAGCTTATGATGTACCTAGACACCTGTGGCATTTCTCAGCAACAAGCATGCATAAACTTTTTAACAACTTTGGTATGAAAATTGAATCTACTCATCCGATGAAATTAGATTCGTTTTATGTGAGTCTACTTTCTGAAAAATATAAAGGAAATAAATTAGGTTTTTTAAACGCTATTAGAGTCGGTTTAAAATCAAATGCAAAAGCAAAGAAAACGGGAGAATATTCTTCTTTAATCTATGTAATTAAAGCCGAAAATTAAAATAAGCCCTTTTAAGCTATCTTTTATAAGCCAATTGAGCATTATGACCTTTTTATTAAAAAAATTGAATAAATCTAATATATAAAAGCCCTTTTTTGGACTATAAATACATAAATAAAATAAATAGCTATGAAAAAAAGTATTTTATTATTTGGGATATGCGCTTCTGCTTTCTTAACATCTTGTGCATCTACAACAGTCGCAAAACAAGAGATTGAAACAGGTAAAGAAGTGAGAGGAACATGGACATTAACAAATGTTGACTACGAAGGTCTAACAACGAATGAAGTTCAGGGTAATGTAAAAGTTACGGATGCCGTTTCAAGAGTTTTTGATACTGCAAATCCAGAATGTTACGAAGGTTCTACTTGGAACTTGGTCCAAAACAATAAAAAAGGAACCTATACATTTAATACTGCTGATGAAGATTGTCCTACAGGAACAGCTAACATTATTTGGAATTTGCAACAAGATGGTTCTATAACTTATTTTATTTTCAAAGATGTAACAGGAATCAAGGCCAAACAAAATACAGCTGGATACAAAATGCGTGTAGATTATGTTGATGCAAATTCGATGAGATTAGTACAAGATATTAATGCAAATGGTAAAATTGCACAAGTAATTTATAACTTCCAACGTTAATCAACAATTTAAAAAATTTAGAAATTATGAAAAAAATAAATACAAAAATAACTGCAATCGTATTAGGAGGTTCATTTATCATGTCTTCTTGTACAGCAGTACAAAACGCAAATAACACTCAAAAAGGTGCTGGTATTGGTGCTGTTGGTGGAGCTGTGATTGGTGGTATCTTAGGAAATAATATTGGTAAAGGTGGTAACACTGCTTTAGGTGCTGTAATAGGTGCTGCAGTTGGTGGAGCCGCTGGGGGTGTTATTGGTAACAAAATGGATAAACAAGCTCAAAAAATCGAAGAAGTTTTACCTGGCGCTGAAGTTGTAAGAACAGAAGAAGGAATTAACCTTATTTTAGATGAAAATTCTAGAGTTACTTTCGAATATAATAAAGCTTCTTTAACTGCTGTTGCTAAATCGAATTTAGATAAATTAGTAGAAGTTTTCAACGAATATCCTGATACAGATTTATTAATCGTTGGACATACAGATAACGTAGGTTCGCAAGGATATAACTTACCATTATCTCAGAAACGTGCACAATCTGTAAAAGATTACTTAGTTGCAAAAGGAATAGCTTCTTCTCGTTTAACATCAAAAGGTAAAGGTTTAGAAGAACCAATCGCTGACAATTCAACTGCAGAAGGACGTGCTCAAAACCGTCGTGTTGAGATTGCGATTACTGCAAATGAAAAAATGAAAGCTGACGCTGCTAAAGAAGCAAATGGTCAATAATCATTTATATTATAAAACAAGAAAAGCGTTCAGCTATTGAACGCTTTTTTTATGTTTACAAAGGTTTAAACTTATTTAAAATTAACCACAAACCATTTGTTATTGATCTTTTCTAACGTTACTTGATACGTTTTAGAAGATTGATCTTTTAAGTTCGCTTGCACTTCTACTAAAGCTACTTTTTCATCAGCATCTAAAACTTTTGCATCTTTTATTGTTGCTTGCTCTAAATTTTTAATGCCTTCATCAGAAGAGAATTTTTGATAGGTATTCCATTCTCTATTTCTTGTTAAAGCAAAAGCGCCAGAATAATTTTTCTTCGATAAATTTGTCATAAAACGATTCGACAAAGACTTCACCATTCCTGCTTCTTTACTTACATCAATAGGCACATCTTCTAAAGAAATAGAATCTACAACAACAGCACCAATCAAATTAATTGGCACTTTTACCGCCTTACGATTCGTTAAATAACGTTCAGAATTAGGAATACGAACTAAAATATCTAAACGATCATTCTTTATCTTTGAAGTATCCAAAGAGGCATATTTAATCGTAATTGCATTCTTTCTGTATAAATCATCCAATGAATTTGGATCAATCGTAGCTCGGAAAGTATATACAATATTACCAGAATTAAAAACTTCTACAGTTGCTGTTACAGCTTGATCCAATTGAATTTCTTCTCCTTGCGCATTATAAAAAAACGGCGATATAGAAATACCCGTATCAACTTGTTTTACACTAAAATCAAAACGCTGAACATTTGAAGTTGGTTCTGTTGGCGTTTCTATAACTTCTACCGCTTCTGGCTTTGGAATTCCATTCACCAAAGGAACTTGATTTCTATTCCAAGTAAACTTATTCTGTAAAGCTACTTTTTCTGCAATATCAAAAACTTCATCAACCGTTTTTCCATCTAACAACGTACGAACAATTCCCCAACGAGCTTCATTATCCATGGTTGGACTTGTGTTATACTCAAAAATAATTTGTAAGGCTTCTTTAAACTTATCTTGTTGCATAACAGGTAATGCTTTCGAGATTTTGTCTACTGTCTCGCTAAAAGTTTGCGCTGAAGAAGAATCTATTTCGATGTTATCATTCTTACAGCTGATAATCATTAAAGCGAAAGAGATAATGATGAATAAACGTTTCATATAGTATGGATTAATACGTTTTAAGTTAAAGTTTTATCAGCAGTAAATATACTAAATACTTGTATTGAATAGTTTTTTTTGTTCAAAAAAAAAAGCAGACTCCCAAAACGAAATCTGCTTTTAATATAAAACAACTAAAACATGAAAAAAATTTTAAATCTTCATTGGAACTTCAATGAACATTAATCGTGATCCTTTCGATACATTAAACGTAAACTCATTTACATCTTGTATCTCAACAACATCTCTTCTTGCTAATGTATTTCCATCAAACTCCACTTCACCTTCTACTACCATAAAGAAAACTCCGTTTCCTTCCTTTTGTACTTTATATGTTTCTGTTACATCTTCTGAGTAATTTCCTAAAAAAATCCAAGCATCTTGATGAATCCAAACACCTTGATCATCTGCATTCGGTGAAAGAACTTGGTACAATTCGTTTTCTTTTGCAACTTCACGAATAGATATTTGCTGATAACGTGGTTCTACATTCATTTTATTTGGAATTATCCAAATCTGAAAAAAATGTCCTTCTTGGTTTTCATAGGCATTCATTTCACTATGAAAAACACCAGTTCCAGCACTCATCACTTGAACATCTCCAGACTCAATAATAGAACCTGTTCCCATAGAATCTTGATGCGAAATACCACCTTTTATTGGAATCGTAATAATTTCCATGTTATCATGCGGATGTTTACCGAATCCCATTCCACCTGTTATGATATCATCATTTACAACCCGTAAAGCACCAAAATGAATACGAGATGGATCATAATAACTTGCAAAACTATATGAATGACGAGTATTTAACCAACCATGATTAGCTCCTCCTCTAGACTCTGATTTAAATATTTGGTAATTCATAGTTCTTAATTTTTTACAAATTTATGCTGATTTATAAACTTAAAAATTGATATGTGATAAGTTATCAATCACTAAACCAAGATGAAGAAAAAAGATATTTTTTTTCATCTATTAATTAAATGTTAAAAATATTTTATATTTTAGCATTCAGTTAACACATGAGGAATATTTATGCTATCAATTTCAAGCGAGTCGACATTTAATGTGGTGCTTTGGATTCTATTCCAGATTGTTCTTGTAATTATAGTAGCCATCATTTTGTATAAGATTTACAAAAAACTTACAAAATGAAAAAAGGTTCCGAATTTTCGGAACCTTTTTTATTCTATATGATTAACAATTATTCTTCCATTGAATAATTTTATCTCGAATAAATTCTGCTAATTTTATTTTACTTTGGTGTGTCCAACCTGCAATATGTGGTGCGAGAACTGCATTATCTGCTTCAATTAAATACTGAAATTCTTCTGGTAATTCTGAAGCAACTAATTTCTCGAAACTTGATTTTTCAAATTCCAAAACATCTAACGCAACCCCCATTACTTTTCTATCTTTCATTGCTTCAACTAAATCTTTTGTAACGACAGATTTTCCACGAGCTGTATTCACAAAATAAAATGGCTTCTTGAATTTCGAAATAAATTCAGCATTTACCATTTTCATCGTTTCTGCTGTTTGCGGCGTATGCAAACTTACGACATCAACTTGTTCAAAAAAATCAGCTAATGAAACTTGTTTCGCAAAATCATTTCCTTTGTTTGGTAAAATATCATAACAAATGACATTAACTTCAAAGCCCTGCAATCGTCTCGCAAAAGCATTTCCCATATTTCCGTAACCAATAATTCCGACCGTTTTACCTTTCAATTCGTCTCCACGATTTTCTTCGCGTTTCCAAATTCCGTTACGAACTTCGTTATCAGCTCTTCGCAGATGATGCATTAACATCAAAAGCATACCAATTGCATGTTCTCCAACAGAATCTCTATTTCCTTCTGGAGAATTAAATAAAATAATATTCTTTTGCGCTGCAAAATCTTCATCAATATTCTCCAAGCCTGCCCCTACTCTACCAATAAATTTTAAGTTAGTTGCTTTACCTAAAAAAGTTTTATCGATTGGAAATCTACTTCTAACAATTAATCCATCATAAAGATTAATTTTTTGTTCAATAATTTCTTTGGGTGAACTATAATCTTCATCAACTATAAATCCTGCTTCTCGAAGTCCTTTATTCAAACATTCATGATTAGAATCTATTGCTAAAATTTTATATGCCGTATTCATTGCAAAAGTTTTATCAAAGTTACAACGATTGACTTTATCTAAACAGAAATAGTAAAAAAAAATGGTTGTAAACAAAACGTTTATAACCATGTTAATAAGCTTTTAAATCACTTATAATAAAGAGATTAAATTGTTAATTAAATCATTATTTATCGATCAATTATAAACTTAATGAATAATTCTTAACGCATTTGGTAAGACTTTAACTTTCACTTGAGGTGAATTAGTTTGATGTATTTCTCCATCAAGTTGATACGTAATCGGTAAACCATCTAAGGTTTCAATTTTGAATTTTTTTACTTTACGGTATTGAGCTTTTTCTAACAAATCAATTTTTTTAGCCAAAACTAAAACGGAAAAATAAAATTGTTCGAAAACATCTAAATCTTCAATCATCAACAAATCCAACTCTCCATCAGATAAATCTGCTTTTGGTGTAAAAGAGATACCATATCCCGCAATGTTTGAATTAGAACAGAAAAGATAATAAAAACTCTTCTCGATTATAACATCATCTATATAAAGACGAAATAATTTTGATTTGTAATTCAACAATGTTTTAACAGAAGCATCAACGTAACCAGTAATTGTTCGCTTTTGATTCTCTTCATAAGTTTTGATTACTTCAGCATCAATTCCAAAACCAAGATTACTAAAAAAATAGTTATCCTCTACCCGACCAACATCTATTGTATGTACAGAATTTGTTTTGATAATTTCAATCGCTTTGTTGATATCTTTCGGAATATTTAGATTGGTTGCTAAACCATTTCCAGAACCAGCAGGAATAATTCCCAAAGCAATATTTGTATTTACCAAAGCACTGGCCACTTCATTGATTGTTCCATCTCCGCCACACGCAACAATCACATCCGAATGGTCTGCTATTGCTTCTTTTACCAATTCTTTTGCATGAAATTGATAAGCGGTTTCTTTCAAAACTATTTCGTCAGAAGCATCAAATTTTGCTTGTAGAAAATCGATTGAAATATCGTGTTTTGCATTTCCAGAATTTGGATTTACAATGAAAGTGTACCTCATTTTTTAGGAATTGAATTTTATTGAGCAACAAAAATAAGAAAACTAAAAGAATCGAGCGATTTAACGTGTTTTTTTGGATAAAAACTATCAAAAACTTTCTAACTTTGTCTTATGAAAATTAAAGAAATTCAAAACGAAATAGTAGACGAATTCTCATTTTTTGATGATTGGGAACAACGTTACGAATATTTAATCGAATTAGGGAGAAGTTTAGAAGCATTAGCTGAAGAAGAAAAAACAGATGATAAAATTATCAAAGGCTGTCAGTCTTCTGTTTGGTTAGATGCAAAACTTGATGGAAACACCATCAAATTTAAAGCTGATTCTAATGCCATTTTACCAAAAGGAATTGCTGCTTTATTGGTAAGAATGTACGACAAGCAAACACCAAAAGATATTTTAGAATCGGATACAGATTTTATCAACGAAATTGGTTTATCAGAATTTTTATCTCCTACTCGTGCAAACGGTTTATTGGCGATGATTAAACAATTCAAATTTTATGCAATTGCATTTCAATCGAAACAAAACAATAGTTAAAACTATCATCAAATCAACCTAAAATACTAATGGACGACTTTCTTTTACAAGCATTTATATTTTTATTTTCAGCCGTAATCTGTGTACCAATTTCTAAAAAGCTTGGAATGGGTTCGGTTTTAGGATATTTAATTGCGGGTGTTTTAATTGGACCTTATGTCCTAAAATTTGTAGGTAATGATGGAGCAGATATCATGCATGCAACAGAATTTGGTGTAGTAATGATGCTCTTCCTTGTAGGATTAGAACTTGATCCGAAAGAATTCTGGAAGATGAAAGATAAAATCATCAGCCTAGGAGGAATGCAAGTTTTGGGAACAATTCTAATTACAACATTAGTTGGAGTTTTTGCGCTGAAAATGAATTTACCCTTGGCTCTTTCCATCTCATTTGCTGTAACGATGTCTTCTACTGCGATAATTATGCAAACACTTAGCGAAAAAGGATTGACCAAAACTAGTATTGGTAAGTCGACATTCTCGGTACTTTTATTTCAAGATATAATGGTTATTCCAATACTAGCGATCATTCCGCTTTTGGTTGGAGATTCGCTCATACAATCAATCGGAGACGATTCAAAAAGCTTACTTGTTGGAGGTCCAGCCTTCATGAAAACTTTGGTAATTGTAGGAGCGATTACTTTTATTTATGTAATTGGTCGCTATATTATTACACCTTATTTCAAATATGTTGGACAGTTGCAAGTACGTGAAATTTATACAGCATCTGCGTTACTTTTGGTAATTGGCGTTTCAGTTTTAATGCAAAAAGTAGGTATTTCACCTGCTTTAGGAGCTTTCATCGCTGGTGTAGTTTTAGCAAATAATGAATATAAGCATCAGTTAGAAAGTGATATCGAGCCGTTTAAATCATTGTTATTAGGAATCTTTTTTATTGCAGTTGGATCAACAATAAACTTCAAATTAATTGCAGATAAACCATTTATGATTCTTGGATTAACATTCGGAATTATGTTAATAAAATCTTTGGTTTTATGGCTAATTGGAATCAAACACAAATTTGATTTTGATCAAAAATGGTTGTTCATTTTATTATTATCTCAAGTCGGAGAATTTGCTTTTGTAATTTTAGCATTAACTCGAAATTTAGATATTTTAAGCAAAGAATGGTATGATATGATGTTGGCTACAACGGCCATTACAATGGTTTTCACGCCTTTACTTTTGGTATTAAATGAAAAATTAATTCTAAAATATTTTGGAGTCAAAACAAAAGTTAAAACCATTATTCAAAACGATAAAATAATGCCAAATTCTGCTGACGGAGAAATTATTATTGCAGGTTTTGGTGATTTTGGGAATACCATAAGCCGAGTTTTAAAAAGTTCTGGAATAAAATCGATTGTATTAGATAATGACAGCGAACGTGTGGAGAAAATGCGTAGACAAGGGTTTAATGTCTTTTATGGTGATGCAACAAATATTAATTTATTAAAATCTGCTGGAGCCGAACATGCTAAATATTTTGTAGCCGCTTTAGATCCACCAGAAATCAATCAAAAATTGGTATATATCGTTCGAAAAAACTTTCCAAATCTCGAAATTATTGTTCGTGCAAAAAACCGTAGTTATGCCTACAATTATTTAAAAGATGGGTTGAATGAAGTGTACAGAGAAAACTTTTTCTCATCTGTTTATGTAGGAAGACAAATTCTAATGAAATATGGTTTCACTTATGATGAAGCTGCTAAAGTTGGAGAAATTTTTATTAAAAGTGATCGTAAATCATTGCGAAAAATCGCAAAACACGCCGAAAATTCAGATCAATATTTTGAAGCTTCAAAGCAAGAATTTGAGAAACAAATGAAAATGGTTGCAAAAGAAATTAACAACAGAAATCATGGAGAAAACGAATCGTAAGAAACTGTTAGTTTTACGTTTTTCTGCTTTGGGTGATGTAACGATGATCGCTCCTATTTTACAGGAATTTATTCAACAAAATCCAAATATTGAAGTCTATGTTGCTTCGCGTCCGTTTATGGGAAATATTTTCAAACAATTTCCGCAGATCAAATTTATTCCGGTTGATTTAAACAACAAATACAAAGGCTTTTTTAGCTTGTTCAAATTATACCATGATTTAAAAAAACATAATTTTGATTATGTTGCTGATTTTCATAACGTTATTAGATCAAAAATTATTACCGCTTTATTTAGATTAAATGGAACCAAAACAGCAACTTTAGACAAAGGACGTGCTGAAAAAAAAGCATTGGTTCATCAAGAAAATCGAGTTTTTAAGCAATTAAAATTAACAACTGAACGTTATGCAGATGTTTTGCGTCAACTCGGTTTTAAACTCAATTTAACACATCACATCAAACCAAAATCAATCAAAGAACCAAAATCGATTGGTATAGCGCCTTTTGCTGCATTTACAAGTAAAATGTATCCAATTGAAAAGATGAAAATCGTAACGAAGAATTTAGCCGAAAACGGGTATAAAATTTATCTATTTGGTGGTGGAAAAACTGAAACAGACGAATTAAAAAGTTGGGAAAAATTCAATCATAATATCACTTCTTTAGCTGGAACCGTTTCTTTTGAAGAAGAATTACAAGCCATTGCAAAATTAGAAGCGATGATTTCAATGGATAGTGCAAACATGCATTTAGCTTCATTGATGGGAACACGCACAATTTCTATATGGGGAGGAACACATCCTTATGCAGGATTTTTGGGTTATGGTCAAGCTATGGAAGATGTGATTCAGGATGAAACGTTAAAATGTCGACCAACTTCTATCTTTGGCAAAGATCCAAAAGGTTTTGAAAATTTTGATTATTTTCAAAATTTAAGTGCAGAAGATGTTTATCTACAAATTGTTAAAAGACTAGAAAATCTATAATTAAAAAGCATCATTATACACTGCCCCCAAAAAGTTAGACACTTTTGGGGGCATTTTTTATGACAAGAAAAGTAAAATATGGTGTAGCATTTAAGTTACGCTGTGTGAAAGAAGTTTTAGAAAAACATCGAACAATACGTTCAATTAGTAAAAAAGAAAATATACATGCTTCTTTATTAAAGAAATGGGTTTCTGATTATCATAATCAAGGAATTTCAGGTATAGAACCTAAAAAAAACCAAACGTATAGCGTTGAATTTAAGTTGAAAGTTATTAAGACTATAACCAAACAGTTTCTTAGTTTTCGTGAAGCACGCTTGAAATTTAATATTCCAAGTGAATCGGTTATTATAAAATGGCAAAAAGATTTTGCTACCTTTGGAATAGACGGATTAAAACCCAAACCAAAAGGCCGTCCCAAGACTATGAGCACATCTAAAGGTAGACCTAAAAAATCGAAACAACCGTTAACAAGAGAAGAAGAACTATTGTTGGAGATTGAACGTTTACGTTGTGAAAATGCACTCTTAAAAAAGTTCAATGCCTTAATTCAAGCCGAGGAAGAAAAACAAAAGAAACTTGGACACAAGCCATAAATGAATTAAGGCCAGAATTTCATCTAAATTTACTTTTAGATTGTACACATATGGCTAGAAGCAGCTT
>NZ_JACALO010000080.1:0-2241 GCF_030328185.1 Empedobacter sp. 225-1
AGTGATTTTTCGAAGAAAATCACACCCTTAAAAACTAAAAAATTACCATGTTTTTGTATTAATTAAACATAGCTTATCTAACATTACTTATCGACTTTCGACAAAAAACGGATATACATTTGATTACCATACAAGTTACGAGGGTTTTAAAAAATCTAACTATTACTTTTTGAATACTTAACTATTACTTTTCGAATACTTTTTTTTACTCTAACTATTACTTTTTGAATACATACTATTACTTGTGTTTTGTAAGTAATATTTGTTTATATTTGTATTCATCAGGTAATAATACAACTCTAAACTATGATTATTAACAACAAGGAGGTTTTACAGTCTTATATATTGACAACTGCTAAATACGACTACTCTGTTTATGAAAAAAGAATTTTATACCGTATAATTGAATTAAATCAAAGTTTAATTGAAGGTAAAAAATTAAACCAAAATTATGCTATAGAAAAAGACATTTACGATGATGTTAAATACACTTTACCTATTTCAGCTTTCTTAAATAATAAAGAAGATCGTGAAGATAAAAATCATGCAAGAATAAAAACTGCTCTTAAGAGTTTACAAAAGAAAGTAATATCCTATGACGATGAAGACGAGTATAAAAGCGATGGTATCATTTTCAAAGTAAGAATCAACAAATATTCTCATTCGGTTTCTTTCTTCGTTGCTGATTGGATATATCAAACATTAATGGACTTTTCTAAAGGTTTTAGAAAATATGAACTTGCTACAGCTATGAAATTCGAAAGCGTTTATGCTATGCGTTTCTATGAATTACTTTCAGAACAAAAAAAACCTATCAACTACTCAATTGATTCTCTTAAAGAAATGTTTGGCTTAGAAGATAAATATAAACTAACTGCAAACTTTATCAATAAAGTTATTATTCCTGCAAAAAAGGAATTAGATGAAAAAAGTCCATATACTTTTAACTATGAAAAATTGACAACAGGAAGAAAAACTACTGGCATCAAATTCATTCCAATATATCAACCTCAATTTGAAGATACAGAATTAAAGAAAAAACAGCAAAATAAACAAATATCAAAACGATGGTTTATTCCTAAAAATACAGAAGATTATTTAAAGTACAATTACGAGTTTACCGATAAAGAATTAAAAAATAATCTCAATTTATTTGAAAATTTATATAACAATTTATCTGAAGAAAAGCTTTTAGATTTTTTAGTTGAACTAAGAGAACCATCAAGCTATGCAAATAATAGAAAAGCTTTTGTTATTGGTTCTTTAAAAAAGAAATCTGAACAGATTTTCGAAGAAAAGTATTTAAAAAAGTAGTATGACAAAAGTATGACCTCCAAATGGAGGTTTTTTTATGTCATTATTCTAAGCTTTTTTTGTTACAAAAAACACCTTGTTATATTTTCTTTTGATTAGATAAATTTCATTTTATACAACTTAGTATTTCTATAAAATACATACCGTTTAAAAACAAGCTAACTATACTTAATATCAGTAATTTATACGTTAAATACATACTTTATTTTAAATAAAGTATGTATTTAAACTTGTAAATATTTGTAAATCATAGGAATAGAATTTTGAATCTCGGTCTCCGTGATTCCGTCTTGCTATTCCTACTTTCATTCGGAATACTATTTTTTCATCTCAATTTCACAATTTAAAATCGTGTAGAAAGAGTAAAAATATATTATCTATATATTAATAACGAATTGACTATAAGATGTTTAACATTATTTTTAAAACAATTATATATGATTTATATATTTTTAAGAAAATAAAAATATATAAAATATTGATAACCAACAAAATACAAACTGCTCCCGCTGTTTCCTCTTGCTCAAAAAATCTAATTGAAATTTTAAGAAATTTTTTAAGAAAAATTAGCTTGCAAAAAATACATTTTAGAAAAGAAAAAACGAAAAAAAAGAAAGCCATTTCAACAAGTGCAGCATCACTAAATTTTATATAAAAAGTGAAACGGCTTTATGCTAAAATTTAATGGTGCGAAACTTACCTTTGTTTTCTTTTGATTTGTTTGGAGAAGCTCCAGATAAAATGCTGTTGGAAGAATTATAACTCTTGATGAATTTTATTCGCAATCACATGAGCGGTATTTTTTACATAAGGATCTGAATAGGCTTCATCGGCATTTGAAATAAAGTGCCTTAAAATGGCTTCAAGTGCATAAGCTTCATGATACTTGAATGAGATTGTAAATATTTTATCGTTTTTACGCTCTGT
>NZ_JACALO010000081.1:0-2150 GCF_030328185.1 Empedobacter sp. 225-1
GTATGTTACATCATATTTTACTTTTCTTGCCATAAAAAATGCCCCCAAAAGTGTCTAACTTTTTGGGGGCAGTGTAAGAAAGGTCGCATTTTTTTTATTTCATAACACCTAATTGTGTTAATATTTTTTCTTCATAAGGATCTATCTTAAATTGATCAAATTTTACAAAATCTTTTCCATCTTTCAGATACCCTAATTGATAATTTTGACGAACAACAGGTTGATTTTCGAAACTTTCTAAAATAGGCAATTCAGAAATCGGTTCTAAAATTTTTTCATTTGTAGTCGAAATTAAACCAAAATGCATCAAATAATTTTCTTTGGATAAAAAATAAGGAAAATAAGCCAACACATCAGGACGTTCAATTTTCAAAGAAGTTGATTCTCCAAAAGTTGCAAAATTTTGATCAACAGGTGTTAAATATTCGTATTGAAAATCAATAATTAATTGATTGTTTTTGTCAATCATTCCCCATTTTCCATCTTTTTCTACTCCAGCCAAACCAGCTCTAAAATCGGTACAACCATCATATTCAAACGGAATAATTACTTGATTCAATAAATCAATAAATCCCCATTTTCCGTCTTTTTTTACAGCACAAATATTCTCAATAAAATCACTTGATAATTCATACTCAAACGGAATCAAAACTTGGTTAGACTTGGTTATAAATCCCCATTTTTCGTTTTTCTGAGCACTATATGCATTAACCGTTGTGAGAACTAATTTCTGGTACTCAAAAGGAATAATTACATTTCCAGTTTTATCGATTAAGCCAAATTGATCATTAATAGATATTGGTGCTAAATTATTGCGATCAAAAACAGTTAACTCTTCAAATGTTGTTGTTTCTTTGTGAACGAAATCATCAAACTGATCAGTGTCTTTTGGGTAAATTTTAGTCATAATTCTTTAATTCACCACAAAATTAAAGAATCAAAATTAATAGATATCTTTTTATTTTAAAAATATCCGATTTTAAGCACTTTTTTGTAAATATAATTCTTATTTTTGTAGGAAAGCTTAAAGTATAACCTATGAATATTTTTACTAAATTATTTTTTAGTGCAGCCATAATGTCGAGTAGCTTTGTTTCTGCTCAACAGGAAAACATTAACATTACAAATCTTCCAACGACTATTAATAAAGATTATTCTTTTGATGGAGTTTGGAATATTTCAAATGATGTAACTACTTCTAATTACAAAATTTCTGGCGGAAAATTGACTAACTATTCAGATAAAACTAGTCAAACTTTATTTTTTGATTTATATTTTGTTCCTTCAAAATCTTCGTTGGATTTGTATGATTTACCTAACAAAATCACAACAAATGCCCAATTAGGAACTCTGGAAGGGAATGGAACAAGTTTTAATAATGTAAATGTAACTTTTAAAGCAGCAGATATCCAGAAATTAGCAGATGGAGATTATACACCAATTTTATTATTGAAAGAGAGAGAAACAAGCAATGTTTTAAACTACAAGATTTTAAATAATAAAATATCATTACAATCGAATGATATTATGATTGATAAAGTAATTGATGATGCTAGTTTACCACAATTAACGGAGAAAAATACATTAGCTTCTACAAATAATATTGACGCAACTTTATCAGATATTTATATTCCCGTAGAGAGTTCATTAGCTATTGAAAATGCAAACAAAAAAGTAAAATTAGCTGGTGTTTGGAAATTAGAAATTGATTTTAATACATTAATGGTTACAGTTGATGGTATTAATAATTCTATTCAGAATTTAGATTCTAAACCAACAAATGACTTGAAATTATTAGTCTATTTTTCAAAACAAAATATTACAGATGCAAAAAAAATAGATGGATTTGAATTGCTTAATTTTGATATTACTCCGGTTGCCGCTTTAACAAAATTAAGTAATCTTGATTTTACAACTAACATCACAAAGTTAGTTCCTGCGGGTGAATATTACCCAATTTTGGTTTTGACAGAGAAGAATAATGAAGGAAACTATGTAATCAAATCTACTTTGAGTTTAGGTGAAAAATATATTTGGAAATAAATTCTAATTAATAAACAAAAAGCGAAATCTTATTAGACTGCACCCAAAAGTTTGGACAGATTAAAAATTAATAATTATAAAAATGAGTTCGATATTGTATCGGGCTC
>NZ_JACALO010000082.1:0-2016 GCF_030328185.1 Empedobacter sp. 225-1
GAACTGAATTGTCAAAAAAATTAGAGTACAAATACCCGGATAAATTAGAAAATGACATACGAAAATATTTAGCTGGATTAAAACCCAAAACATAACTACGTCGTACAACATAGGTAACTGTTGCACAACTCCAATTTACAGTAAAAAACAGAATATATGACCTCGTTTAAGCCTTTTTAAGCGAGGTTTATTTTTTGGAAATATATTAAATTGTAAAATTATAGGGGTTTAAAAACGCACTTTTTAAGGAGTGAAGGAGTGATTTTGTAGAAGCGTAGTTCTTCCCTTGTTTTAAATAAATAACTTGGGCTAAAACACTTGATTTTTTGACTGTAAAGCGTAGATATTTCTTCAAGTTGTAAGATAAACTTGACATTAGTACATGTTTATTGGCTTTAGACATTCCTCTGCTGTTGATTCGTTTTAGGTTAAAGAAGTTAATCAACGTTCCTAAAACTGGTTCTACTGTAGAACTTCGACGTTTAACTAACCTGCGGTGATACGCTTTATTTTGGGTGAGTTTTTCATGCATTTTATCGTACAAAGGCTTGTGAATGCTATCTTCCAACTTTTTAAACTTGGTTACTTTTCCACAACAACTTTCTCGTAAAGGACATTGTCCACAATCTTTTTCCGAACTTCTATAGCTTTTCTTTTCGTAGCCTTTGCTGTCTGTTAAAGTTCGTTTAAATGGTAAAAAAGCTTTATTTCCGCCTTCTTTAATACATTCGTATCGATTCTCTTTCTTATTAAAAATAAAACCTTCTCGCTCGGGTTTATATTGTCCAAAGTTGGGAATCCAAGCATCTAAGTTATGATCTTCACAATATTGCAAACTTGTACCGCTACTATAGCCCGCATCAGCTAAAACTTCTCCTATTTGTATATCGTTTTGTTTAAAATTTGATAAAGTTTGATCCATGATTTCAGAAAAGATTGTACTGTCTTTGCTACCTGCGCTACTGGCACAAGCACCTGTAATCACGTGATGTTTATCGTCAACAGCTAATTGTCCAGCATAGTTTAATTGACGTGGTTTTCTTGATTTGGTCGAGATTTTCGCATCAGGATCTGTTGGGCTATAATGGGTATGATTGCTTAAAAACTGAGGTCGAATCTCGTTGCCATCCTCATCCAATTGAATTGCTTTTCGAGCAGCGGGCATCAATTTAAACACTTCTTTTTTCCAATTATGATGTTGTTCTACCAACTTTTTGCGTGTTGATGTTACTTTGAATTCTGAATTTTCTTCTAACTCATTCACAAAAGCAGAAGCATCATTTAAAACTTCTTTTTCTACCAAAGAATCCATGCTGGCATTGGCTTTAATAAACGCTGAGTCTACCGCCTGACGTTTCCCTGAAACCATGACTTTATTCACACACAGTTTTAAAACCAACTGAAACAATTGCAAGAAAACTTCTTGGCCAAATAACGCGCGCGTTCGGCTTATGGTTGAATGCTAAGGCAATTGTTCGTTCAGATCATAACCTAAAAACAAGCGAACATCCAAGCAATTGCTACAATAGCGAATCAATGCTCTGTCGCTATTGATATTATTCAAATAACCCACTAACAATATTTTAAAAAACACCACAGGATCTATACTTTCTTGACCTTGAGTACCGTAATATTTTTGAGTGGATCTATACAGAAAATGTAAATCTAATACTTGATTTACTTGGCGATAAAAGTTATCAGATGGAACTAGCCGATCTAAACTTAATTCATAAAAAAGTTGTGGAGTAAATTCTTTTCGTCCTTGCATACAACAAAATACGAAAAATTAGTCTATTTTAGAGTTGTGCAACAAGCACAAAGGCTTGGCGAAATGCGGTTTAAATATAAAATAGACGGATTTGAGAAATTTATCCGTTCTGCTTTTAATTTTATCTATATTATTATTTTTAAAATACATACCACTAAAAAAAGCTCCTTATCTAGACTGCACCCAAAAGTTTGGACAGATTAAAAATTAATAATTATAAAAATGAGTTCGATATTGTATCGGGCTCA
>NZ_JACALO010000083.1:0-2001 GCF_030328185.1 Empedobacter sp. 225-1
TGTATGTTACATCATATTTTACTTTTCTTGCCATAAAAAATGCCCCCAAAAGTGTCTAACTTTTTGGGGGCAGTGTATTTCTACTGCATTTTTTATTTATTGATAATCACCAATATGCTCCATTTCACTGACAAAGCTAATTACTTTTGTTGCAAACTTTTGCAAGCTTTTTTGTTGAATTTCTGCTAAAAAATTATTTTTAAACTGGTCTAAAGTCAATTCATCATTCACAAACAATTGCAACGAATAAGACGTCGCTCCTGGCTCTACATGCGAAGTTATTTTTCCTAAACGAGCTCCAATAAAACAATTCGATTTCAAATAGTCATTGATGTGTTCTCTCTGCACCCACTCAAACCATTCACCATGCACTTCTTGTTCTACAATAAACGTTGTATTATATAATATCATTTTCTAAATTTTTGCAAAGATACAAAGGTTTTAGAATTATATTTTTTATCAAAAAGAAGTTTACTCTAAATTTTATTGTTAAATTTACCTATTATTCATAACAAAAAAAAATGAACAATACTCAACAATTTATACAAGAAAATAAACAACGTTTTCTTGATGAATTAATAGAATTACTTAAAATTCCTTCAGTTAGTGCTGATCCAGCCTACACACAAGATGTAAATGATGCAGCTGAAATGGTTGCAAAATATTTGAAACAAGCAGGTGCTGACAATGTAGAAGTTTGCGAAACAGAAGGTTTCCCAGTTATTTATGGTGAAAAAATTATTGATCCATCAAAACCAACTGTTTTAGTTTACGGACATTATGATGTTCAACCAGCTGATCCTTTAGAATTATGGGAATCTGGACCATACGAGCCAGTAATCAAAAAGACAGAAATTCATCCAGATGGTGCAATTTTCGCCCGTGGTTCTGCAGATGATAAAGGTCAAATGTTTATGCATGTTAAAGCTTTCGAAGCTTTAAACAAATCAAACGAATTACCTTGTAACGTTAAATTTATGATCGAAGGTGAAGAAGAAGTTGGTTCTCCTTCATTGGTAAATTTCGTAAAAGACAATAAAGAGAAATTAAAAAATGATGTGATTTTAATTTCTGATACTTCTATGATTTCGAACGATCAACCTTCTATTTCTGTAGGTTTACGTGGATTGTCATATGTAGAAGTTGAAGTAAAAGGATCTAATCGCGATATGCACTCGGGTGTGTATGGTGGAGCTGTTCCAAATCCAATTAACGTTTTAGCAACAATGATTGGAAAATTAATCAATGAAAAAGGACATATCACTATTCCTGGTTTTTACGAACCAATTCTTGAGTTGACAGAAGATGAAAGAGCTGATTTAGCTAAAATTCCTTTTAACGTCGAAGATTACAAAAAATCAATTGGTATTGCTGATATTCAAGGTGAAGAAGGATTCTCTACAATCGAAAGAGCTTCTATTCGTCCAACTTTAGATGTGAATGGAATTTGGGGTGGATATATAGGTGAAGGTGCAAAAACTGTAATTCCTTCTCATGCGTATGCTAAAATATCTATGCGTTTGGTTCCAGGACAAGATCCAGAAGTTGTTACAAAACAATTTGCTGATTATTTCCCTACTTTAGCTCCTTCTTCAGTAGAAGTTAAAGTAAAACCACATCACGGAGGGAAACCTTATATTTTACCTACTAATCACCCAGGATTTATTGCTGCTAAAAAAGCATTAGCTGAAACATTTGAAAAAGAAGCGTTAGCTGAAAGAGCTGGAGGTTCTATTCCAATTGTCGCATTATTCGAGGAAGAATTAGGTACAAAATCTGTGTTAATGGGATTCGGATTAAACTCTGACGTTATCCACTCACCTAACGAACATTATGGTTTATTCAATTTCTACAAAGGAATCGAAACTATTCCATATTTCTACAAATATTTTAACGAACAATAATTTCGACTAAATAACTTCTGAAAGAAGCTGTCTCAAAACTAGACAGCTTCTTTTTTTTGCTTTTTAGAATACATATGTTCTTGTATAGTTGGATTTT
>NZ_JACALO010000084.1:0-1760 GCF_030328185.1 Empedobacter sp. 225-1
AAAGAAGCTGTCTCAAAACTAGACAGCTTCTTTTTTTTGCTTTTTAGAATACATATGTTCTTGTATAGTTGGATTTTTACTGTATTTTTTGTAAATTTAATGTAAGAATTCCATCTATTTCTCTATGAATTTCAAGCATTACAATCAGCGTCAAACCGCACTTTTTCCTTATTCATTTGACGACTTAATTTCAGAAAAACACCCTGTTCGGGTTGTTGACCAAGTTGTAGAGTCCATTAACATTCAGCCACTATTAAAAGCCTACAGTAAAGAAGGTAATCCGGGTTATCATCCAAAAATGTTATTAAAAGTGATGATTTATGCTTATATGAGCAATATTTATTCTTCACGAAAAATAGAGTTGGCTATCAGAGAAAACATCAACTTTATGTGGCTTACCGCAATGAGCACTGTGGATCACAATACCATTAACCGATTTAGAAGTGATAAATTAAAAGATAGTTTTAAAGAAATCTTTAAACAAGTGGTCATGATGCTAGCAGAGGAAGGATTGATTTCTATGAAACAAATTTACACCGATGGCACAAAAATAGAAGCTCAGGCAGGCAGATACACTTTTGTTTGGGGTAAAAGCATTAAAACCAACAAAGCTAAAATGCTTACTCAGTTAGAAGAATTATGGAATTATGCTCAAAGTATATCTAATGATGACGATCCTGATACCGAGCCACCTCAGTTCAAGGAAATCAGTCAGGAAGTTATCCAAAAAACCGTTGAACAGATAGATACCAAATTATCGGGTAATGAAAAAGCTTCCAAGAAATCTAAAGCCAAACTGCGTTACATCAAACAGAACTTTGAAAAAAATCTTCGGAAATATGAAGAACAGGAAGCTATTTTAGGCGGAAGAAACTCATACAGTAAAACCGATCCTGATGCAACTTTTATGCGTATGAAAGAAGACCATATGCAAAACGGACAGTTAAAACCCGGTTACAACGCCCAAATATCAACAGAAAACCAAATCATTATTAATTACACTTTACATCAAAACCCTACAGATACCAAAACTTTAAAGCCACACTTAGAAAATCTTAAAGAAACTTATGGGGCAGAAATCTTTAAAAAAATAGAAAACATTACAGCCGATGCAGGCTATGGTAGCGAAGAGAACTACGATTACCTTGAAAAAGAAGAGCTGACCGCTTATGTGAAGTACAATACTTTTGAAAAAGAACAAGATAAAAATTACCAAAAAAAGCACAAAACCTTTAGCAAAGAAAACCTTTATTACAACCAAGAAGAAGATTATTATGTGTGTCCGATTGGTCAGAAAATGCACAAAACCTATGAAAGCACAAAAACAACCCAAGCCGGATATATGCAGCAATTATCGCATTATCAGGCTCAAAATTGCGAAGGATGTCCGCTGCGGGGAGTCTGCTTTAAAGCCAAGGGAAACCGAAGTATAGAACGCAATCATAACCTTGAAAGACATAAAGAAAAAATCAGGGAATTACTCACAAGTCAAACGGGAATACAAAAAAGGAAACAACGCTCTGCCGATGTAGAGCCTGTATTTGCCCAAATGAAACACAACAACAATTTTAGAAGATTTTCATTAAAAGGAATCCAAAAAACCGAGTTAGAATTCGGATTAATGGCTTTAGCACACAACTTAAGAAAGAAAATTGCTGCATAAGGGCGATTTTACCCTTTTCTAAAATGATGAAATTTTATTGGAAATTAATTCAAATAAAAAAAACCGCCTCAAATTTTAATATTGAGACGGCTTCTTT
>NZ_JACALO010000085.1:0-1608 GCF_030328185.1 Empedobacter sp. 225-1
AATAAAATAGAAGAAGATTTAAAGTATAGAACAAAAGTTGGCGAAAAATTATTATTTATTATTGACAAGTGTGAAGACACAGACAAAGCATCACTTACTGGTTTACTTTTTAAATCATTTTTAGAGAAAAAAATTGATTATGACCAATTCATTACAGGAACAAATATTATTGAAAAAACTCCGTTGCCTGATTTAATGTTTTTCATAGAAAATGATGTTGAAGAATTGGAATTAGACAATGGTGGTTCTGAATTTGTATCATATGGCTTAATGGAAATCAGAGTAACAAAACCCAATATTAAAGTTGGTGATGAAAAATATTATGGAGATAAATATATTCCATCAGATAATGAAATATTAGCAGATCGTTTAGAAATTACAGATTTTGAAATTGTAGCTAGTATAAGTTGGATTGGACAAATCCTTAGAGAAAATTTATGTAAAGAATAAAAGACAGCGTACAACTTCGGTTCAGTAAAAGCTATAACACCTTTTATGTAAAATAGAATTAAAATAAAAGAAGTCTATCAGAATATTTTTGATAGACTTTT
The DNA here is from genome assembly GCF_030328185.1 of Empedobacter sp. 225-1. Lineage (NCBI taxonomy): Bacteria > Pseudomonadati > Bacteroidota > Flavobacteriia > Flavobacteriales > Weeksellaceae > Empedobacter > Empedobacter sp. 225-1. The sequence goes on from NZ_JACALO010000085.1 coordinate 552, forward strand.
TTATTTGTTGTTCAGTTGCATAGTTGCATCTACTTTTTATTTATATTTTTTATAAAATTCTGATTGCGACTTTGACGAGCAATTAATTTTTAACCCCGTAGGGCAAGGTTCGTTATTTGTTGGAAATACTATAGTTCACAGAGGTTTTTGCCCCAAATAACACACCTTGCTATTTTCTGATTTTAGCATAAAAATTAATAAAACAATGTGTTTTATACTACTTGCTTATTTCTATGAAATACTACTTTTTAAAATCTCATAACTATACTATATATCAACAACTTACAATAAAAATTACTACTTTTTTAAAAAATATTTACTAATTTATTTTTGTAAAAACTTAATAATCAAAGGAATATAATTTTGAATCGGGGTTTCCCCGATTACTGCTTGCTATTCCTACTTTCATTCGGAATACTATTTTTTCATCTCAATTTTCACAGTTTAAACTATCGATTTAAACTATTAATAATTCATCAAAAATCACTTCCCCTACATTATACTTTTTTCTTCAAAAAAGATCTATTTTATGTTAAAAATTATTAAATACTCCATTTTTTGATGTTGATTTTCAATTATTTACTTAAAAAATGCTCCATTTTTGTAAAAATTGCAATTTTCAACACATTGGAAATTAAGTAAATACCGAACCTTGTACGGTATCCTCTTGCTTTTTTTCAAAAACATAAAAACGAATATTTTTGTCTACTTAATTTTGATCGATTTTCTCCATTCAATTCAAAATTAAAATCGTGTAGAAAGAGTAAATTTTCAACTCTAAATAATCATCTTAAAAAATGCGTAAGTAAATTCAAATCACTTAATTAAAATAAAAATAATTACTCAATAATAACAGAAATAATTATTTACAAAATCAATTACATTGATAATCAACCAAATACGTGTTTGTACTCCGTAGGATACAAGCACCCTCTTGCTACTCACTATTTCGATCAAATTTTACCTAAAAAAGAGTTCCGATTTTTTTGCTTTCCTTTTTTCTGAAAAGGCAATATTGTGATTTGAGTGTCTACACAAATCCATATCTTGCATCTAA
>NZ_JACALO010000086.1:0-1492 GCF_030328185.1 Empedobacter sp. 225-1
TGTAAATCGTCAGCAAAAAGTGGACATCTAAGACCTAAAATTTAAGGTAGTGTTTTAAAAATCATTAACTTTAATTATGGCAACATCCAAAAAACCAACTCCAGAGAAATATGTAAAAGATATTCGTCAAAATACAAGACGAATATTTACAGCGGAACAAAAGATTTTAATTGTAATGGAAGCTTTACGAGCAGAAACTTCGATAGCTGAACTTTGTAGAAAATATAGTATTAGTCAATCTCAATTTTATAAGTGGAATAAAGAATTTCTAGAAGCTGGAAAAAAGCGATTGTCTGGAGATATTACTCGAGAAGCTACAAGTGACGATGTAAGTGAATTACGTAAAGAAAACCAGCGTTTAAAAGAGATTGTAGCTGATTTGGTTGTACGTTATGATATCGTAAAAAAAACCTTGAACTCGTTGGATTAAAAACAAAATTCAAGAAATATATGCGATTATCAGCAAGTGAAAAACACGAAATTATACAGATTGTAACTCGCTCTGAAATTGGAGTTAAACGTACTTTAGAGGAGTTCGGAATTGCACGGAGTACCTTCTATAAATGGTACTCAAATTATTTAGAAAATGGATTTGAAGGTTTAGAATCAAAAAATTATTCAACCCATCGAAAATGGAATAGTATACCTGATTCTCAGAAGGATTTAATTGTAGAATTAGCGTTGGATTATCCTGAATTATCTGCTAGAGAATTGGCTTTTAAAATGACCGATGAATTAGGAATTTATATTTCAGAATCGAGTGTTTATCGAATATTAAAGCAGAGAGATTTAATTCCAGCACCCAATCATATTTTAATTTCAGCCGCAAACGAATTTAAAGATAAAACGAATTTTGTTCATCAAATGTGGCAGACTGATTTTACTTATTTTAAAATTATAGGATGGGGATGGTATTATTTGAGCACAATTTTAGACGATTACAGTCGATATATTATTCATTGGGAATTGTGTAGCTCCATGAAAGCTGAAGATGTGAAAAGAACTGTAAAAACAGCAATTGAAAAAGCGAAATTAAAGACGAAACAGAAACCAAAATTATTATCGGATAATGGACCTTGTTATGTGTCAAGTGAACTAAAAGATTACTTGAAAAATACGCAAAAAATGGAGCATGTTAGAGGTAAACCACTACACCCGCAAACACAAGGGAAAATCGAAAGGTATCATAGAACAATGAAAAATGTAGTAAAATTAGATCATTATTATCATCCTGATGAGCTGAAAGAAGCTCTAAATAAGTTTGTAGAAAATTATAACAATTGTAGGTATCATGAGGCTTTGAACAACCTTACTCCTTCGGATGTTTATTTTGGTAGAGCAGATAAAATTTTAGAACAAAGAGCAATTATTAAACAACAAACAATTGCAAAAAGAAGGCAATTGTATTATCAAGAAAAAATAATAAATTTATAAACCAAACACTCTCTTAATTTTTAGAAAGAGGTGTCTCATTTATTTTGACAACATACAT
>NZ_JACALO010000087.1:0-1043 GCF_030328185.1 Empedobacter sp. 225-1
AGTATTGATCCGGTGGTGTTTTTTAAAATATTGTTAGTGGGTTATTTGAATAATATCAACAGCGACAGAGCATTGATTCGTTTTTGTTCGGATAGTTTGAGTATTCGTTTATTTTTAGGCTATGATCTGAACGAAGAATTGCCTTGGCATTCGACAATTAGCCGAACTCGCGCATTATTTGGCGAAGAAGTTTTCTTGCAATTGTTTCAGTTGATATTGAGTTTATGTGTGAATAAAGGCATGGTTTCTGGGAAACGTCAGGCGGTAGATTCAGCGTTTATCAAAGCGAACGCTAGCATGGATTCTCTTGTTGAAAAAGAGGTTCTAAACGATGCTTCTGCTTTTGTGAATGAGTTGGAAGAAAATTCAGAATTCAAAGCATGCAGTGAGCCTAATCGAACTGTAACATCAACTCGAAAGAAGTTGGTAGAACAACATCATAATTGGAAAAAAGAAGAATTTAAAGGAATGCCTGCTGCTCGCAAAACGATTCAAAAAAATGAAGATGGTGAAGATATTCGTCCAAAATTTTTGAGTAATCATACCCATTATAGTCCAACAGATCCTGATGCGAAAATCTCGACCAAACCAGGAAAACCACGTCAATTAAATTATGCGGGACAGTTAGCTGTTGATGATAAACACCATGTGATTACAGGCGCTTGTGCCAGCACAGCAGGTAGTAAAGACAGTGCTATTTTTGCAGAAATTATGGATCAAACGATTGAAAATTTTAAACAAAATGAGATTCAAATAGGTGAAATTTTGGCTGATGCGGGCTACAGTAGCGGTACGAGTTTGCAATATTGTGAAGATCATAACTTAGATGCTTGGATCCCCAACTTTGGACAATATAAACCCGAACGTGAAGGCTTTATTTTTAATAAAAAAGAAAACCGTTACGAATGTATTCAAGAAGGCGGAAATAAAGCTTTTTTACCGTTTAAACGGACTTTAACAGACAGCAAAGGCTACGAAAAGAAAAGTTATAGAAGTTCGGAAAAAGATTGTGGTAACTGTCCTTTGAGAGCGCAATGTTGTGG
>NZ_JACALO010000088.1:0-1019 GCF_030328185.1 Empedobacter sp. 225-1
GTTCTTCGGTTCAACTTTTGTGCAAAATTGAAGATTTGTGCTTCGATTGCCCCACCATCGCAAAGCCCCAAAACGTTACCTGCAAGTTTTAGAAGAAACAAACCAATGAATTTTAATCTCGAAAATATATTCAAACTTGAATCCGAAGAAAAATATAATGAAGCATATTACCAATATAAATCGTTGTTAAAGACAAGTCCATTAAATTTTGATATTTGGAAATATTACTATTTTTTTCTTTGGTCAATGATTGAAGATGTTAATGGTGTTTTTACAATATTTAAAGGCGAAGATCTAAGAAATGAATTAAAAAATGAACTTGATTACGGATTAAAAAATTTTGAAAAAATAGCTGAATTTAATTTTTTAGCCGGATATACAACATCAATTTTTCCTTATGAATATGGAGATTATGAAGAAATGGAAAATTTTGGGAAACAATTATTATCAAAAGCTTCTGAATTAGAATCTAATAATGTATTATTTAAAATGGTGTTTTTGGGTAGTTTAGAAAATCCTAATGCTGAACAAAAAAATGAATATAATAACTTAAAATCAAAAGTTAGAATAGAAATACTTGAAAAACACTATGGAAATGGACTTTTAAACGAATACTTTAATCAAGTTTTTATAAGAAAATAAAACCAGCAGGTAACATCGGCTTGGCAAAATGCGGGGTTAAGTGTAAAATTGAACTTCTATCCTTTTTATCCGCCAAAAGCTGTTTGCTTTTGTATTTTTATTAAATTTACCAAAAGGCTCACAGCTTTGGCTACGTCTCGGTCTGAATTGAACTTTCGCTCAATTCAAGCCCGCACTTCGCCAAGCCGCGGCCCGTTAGCTGTAATGCGTCCAAAATTGCGCACAAAACAAAAAAGATGAACCAAGAACTAAATAAATTTGAAAAGTTACTTTTTGGTACTACTCTATCTCAAATTTCAAATCTAATTGAAGACGAAGAAGCGAAAGAATATTTCGGTTATAATTTTCAAACTGAAAAACTGAATTTCAAATTTAGA
>NZ_JACALO010000089.1:0-1005 GCF_030328185.1 Empedobacter sp. 225-1
CGGGTGGAACTAACCGCTCTAAGTTTAGTTCGTAAAATAATTGTGGGGTAAATTCTTTTCGTCCTTGCATACTACAATATCCGAATTTTTTTTATTTTTGAGTTGTGCAACAAGCACATGGGTTTTGCAAGATGCGGGGTTGAAGTTATACTGTGGAATGTCCTAAATAGTACCCGCAAAAAACCATTTCATTTTTTTTTGTAAATTTGAAAAAATGAAAATGGTTTTTGCTAGAGATTGGTTCTCCTCCCGACTTTCAGTTTGCAGTAGCCCGCACCTCGCAAAGCCCTTTTCCGTTAGCTGTAATTTCTAAATCCATATTGTACCAAATTTTTCAATTATAATATTCTTACTATTCGTCGTTTTCATATTTTTCATATTGAAAGCACAAAATAGTAGAACTGTAATAAATGAATTAAACAAAATCCAAAATAGTGGTTTAAGATTAATTCGTAATATTAATGATGTAAAATGTGTAACATTTTTGAGCGGAGCAAAAAATAAAAATTATTCATTTAACAAAGCTGATTTATACTTATATGAAAATGCTTTATTAGTCGTCGGATATTTCAAAATTGGAAATTATAAATTCTATAAATCTGCTTTATTATTTTCACAAAATGAAAGAATAATAAACAATCAAAAAAACATTAAAGTCATTTCTCCTAAATCTTTTAATTTACATTCTTTTAACGATGATGTTTATATTGAATTCGATGAATCAAATTTTATAAATCTAAACGTTGAAATTCGTTTAAAGAACTTAAATGAAGATGATAAAAACTTAATCCAAATCTAAAGAAACTACAGCTAACATTGGTAACTTGTTGCACAACTCCAATTTTTATAAAAATTTAAAATATTTGACCTCGTTTAAGCCATTTTAAGCGGGGTTTATTTTTAGAGAAATATGCTAAATTGTAATATCAGGTTTGCTTAAAACTCAACTTTTTTAAGTCGTGAAGGAGTATTTTTGTAAAAAGCTGTATTTCCCTTGTCTTAGGG